>LNZD02000175.1 GCA_001469005.2 SAR324 cluster bacterium lautmerah10 | reverse complement strand
ATTGAACCCAAGAGTGATGACAAAAAGTTTGCTTGACTGGGTGAATCTTGTTGGTAGGATTGTTCAAATTAAATCAATGATTTAATCGAATTCAAAAGACATTTTCTTCAATCAAAACTCATTTATTGAGATGGATTCAATGTTCAAATCCATTATAATTTTTATTCTTTTTACATTTCTATCGCTTTTATCCACCAGTGTATTTGCAAATACTTTTTATGTGAAAAGTTTTTTGCTGCCGGTTTACCAGCAAAAAACCGGGGGACAACCTTTTCACCAATTCCGCAGAGGAGACCAACTTCAAGCTTTGCAGATTTCCAGGGAAGGATGGGTCCAAGTCAAGAAAGGTGAGGTTCAGGGATGGGTTCAGCAAAATCGGCTTTCAACCAAACCCGTTCAATCCCGCATTTCCCTGACCAAGCGTTCCCTGAAACCTTCGGTTCGTAAAAAAAGGAACGTCCGGGTCAGAACGGTGATGGCTGCTGTGGGAGTGAAGGGTTTGAGGGATTCCAAGTCAGAAGCTTTCAAGGAGACGGAAAGTGATCTAAATGCCATCCGGGAGTTGGAAAGCCTGTCTCCGGATGCTCAGGAATCAGTGGATTTCATCCTATCTGCCAATCCATAAGACCTTAAGCAATCATGAAGCGAACTTTAAATTCCTTCTGCATGGGCAACTTGTTGGCTCAGCTTCTCTTTCTGTTTCCAAGCTCCAGCTTATTTGCTTTTGAAGGCGTCGAGTTCCGTTTGAGGCCTCACCAGATTCCAAAGGATTATGGGCCCAGGGATGTGCAGGCCGAGATCGAGTTTGGCAGGAATCTCGGCGGGATCATTCTTAAACGCCATTCCCTTTACCCGGACCGAGAACTTCAGAAATATGTCAACCTCGTTGGAAACGGGATTGCTGAATTGATGGGCCGACCCGAACTCCAATACCATTTCGGTGTCATCGATACCGAACTCGTCAACGCATATGCGACTCCCGGTGGTTATGTCTTCGTGTCTTTTGGTGCTTTGAAATTGATGGAAAATGAGGCCCAACTGGTTGGGGTCATCGCCCATGAAATCGCACACATCGATCTCAGGCATGAAGTCAAAAAATTAAAAATCAGAGCCCTGGAAGACTCCTATTCCACGGAAATCAGTGCGATTTTCGGATCAACCTCGGCAACCAAACGGGTCCTGTTCGAGCAAATGACCGGCAAGGCGATGAAGATCCTTTTTGAAGAAGGACGTTCCAAGGAAATGGAAGTGGAAGCCGATCTCCAGGGAATCAGGACGATGATGGAATTGGGTTATGATTGGAAAAGTTACATCAATTACCTTGAAAAACTTGATCATCTGATGGGAGATGCTTCTGCAGAGATTTCAAAAACCCATCCGACTTCTCACGAAAGGATTGCTGCGATTGAAAAGTTGGTTGCAGATCAAAAGTTTGTCACCAAACCGGGTAAGAAAAACCAGAAAAGATTTGAAGCCTATGTTCGACTCTAGAAGGTTCTGGATCGCAATCATTCTGTGCTTGGCTCGGGGAGTGCTCTATGCCGATGAAAACCATTTCAAAAATGTCCTGGTCGGAGACCGTGCGGCGACGATGGGAGGAACCTACATCGCCATTGCCGATGATTCCACCGGAGGTTATTACAATCCTGCAGGATTGGCATACAGTGTCGGGGATACGATCTCAGGAAGTGGAAATGCGTATTACACCTCCAAAACACGGTACAAAAAAACCATCGGCAATCAGGACTGGGAACGCGATAGCGAGACGGTGCTTCCCAATTTCTTCGGAATTACCAAATCCCTGGGAAGGACGATGCTGGCCTTTTCCTATATTGTTCCGGATTCCTTCATCGAACATCAGGATCAGGATTATAAGTTTGGCAGTGATGTCTATTTCCTGAGTCTTGCATTGAACGTTCAAAAAAATATCTCTGTTGTTTCTTCACAAACCCAGACTTTTTCAAACAGCACGGAGGAACTCCCTCTCAAAAAGCCCAGACAGTTTTCCTTGGGGCTGGCTTATTTCCTCAGTCATGACTGGCTCTTGGCAATGGACCTTGATTATTTCTCCAGTTCCACTTCAGGTCTCAACAGTGTGATCAATTACTCTTTTGGAGGAGAGTGGTTTCTTGATGCAGAAAACGCATTCAGGCTGGGGTACTTCACCAACAATGATAACCGTCAAGAACCAGGATCCAACACCGTCGGTCCCCATGAAAAAATCGATATGACAGGATTCACACTTGGTTATTCGTCCTACACCAGAACTTCATCCTTCACCCTCGGCACCATTTATTCTTCCGGAAAAGGTAAAGCCCAGGTTTACTCCGGTCTATCCGACATCAGGGATCTCGAAAGGACTTCCCTGACCCTTATTTTTGCTGCGAATTACAACTACTGAATATTGTGAAATCTGTTCTAAACGCTTGACAGATGATGGATGTTACAATTAGCATTGCTTTCTAAATCTTAATAAAAATTAAGAAACTCCCACTGAGAAATAACATGAAAATCCAAAACATCTTCAACTTCGGTTTGATCCTTCTGATTTCCGCAGCCCTGATGCTTAGCGGCTGTGCTAAAGAAGAAGACAGTTCTACTTCAACTGCTGAATCAGGTGGAGGAAGTTCCGATCCGATTGCCCAAGTGGTTACTGCTCTTCAGGGTGCTGTTAAAACTTTTGGCAGCAGTTCTTCTAGTCGAAGTGCGGCATCGACCGGATCCTCGGTTCCGGTAGATCAAGGCGTCAAATCTCTTGTGAGTCTCTACCTCCTGATCGATACCGATTATAAATATCCAGTCGCAAAGGTTAAATCTGCTGAAGACGGATCTTACTCAGTTACTTCGGGTGATGTGAAAGATTTTCTAGTAAGTCTAAGTGACAGCACAAGTTCTGTTGCTTCAGGACTGAGTACTGATTACGGTTTTACATCCAGTGTAAGTGTTTCTTCAAGCTCTTCCAGCAGCGATACGATTACAGCGATGGCGGAACCAACCAGTTCAGAACCTGTTCGAGTTGATCCAATTGTTTCAAGAGTTGCAACTCAGGTAATTGGTAAATTGGTTGAAACGATTAAAGCGACAATCAATTCTATTTCAATTCTTCCGGATTCAGTCAAAGCGACTTTACTGACTAATGTTTTGGATGCAGTCAAAGAAACGGTTGTGGCAACACTTGAGTCCGTGAAAGACACAACGGTTTTTGAACTGCCAGAGGGTACCGATGCTTCAACCATTTCAGATCCAGAAAGTCTGCTTGAAGTTGAAATGGATCAATCCACCATTGCCGAATTGAATACAGAAATAGAAAGCACAGAGGAAACCGTAACCATTGACACGTCAACCATAGCCGTGGCAGATACCGGTCAATTGAGTAATACGTTGACTGATGCAGAAAAAGGAGCCCTTGATAAAGTAGCCGATAACGCATCCCAAACAGCCACGAGTTCTGTTGCTTCTACAACAGCTGCTCAGGACACATCATCTATGACT
>LNZD02000174.1 GCA_001469005.2 SAR324 cluster bacterium lautmerah10 | reverse complement strand
CCGAGTGTAGCAATATTGATGGTGTCCCAGAGTGGTTCCCATAATTCACTGATATAGGACCAGCGTGGAGGGAGCATACGGGAACCGATATCCGCTGCAATCCGTGGGGCATCCCAGACAAAAAACCATTGTGTTTGTTCGGAGATCAACTGCCAGCAGAAAACAAACAACGCTGTGCCTGAGAGCCATGCAAACCAGATAGTCAACTGCTTGCTTCTCTTGCGGCGTTGCCAAATTTTCTGTCCTTGTCTTTCTGAAACTGGCATTACTGAATCCAAGCACGAATGTGACCGGATAAATATTCCATCAGCATGACGATGGCGATGATGGTGATCAGAATTGCTGCAGCAGTATCAAATTCATAGCGGTCAAACGCCGTGTTCAAAGTTGCACCGATACCTCCTGCCCCAACCAGTCCTACCACCGCCGATTCGCGGAAATTGATGTCCAGACGGTAAAGGGAAAGACCGATCAACCGGGGCATGACCTGTGGTTGGATACTGTAATTTAACCATTGCCACCAGCGCGCACCTGTTGCTTTAACTGCTTCCGCCTGACTGGGGTCGATGTCTTCAATGTCTTCAGCGAGCAGTTTGGAAAGAAAACCTATAGTCGCAAAGGAAAGTGTCAGTATTCCGGCCAATGGTCCAAAACCGAAAATCGCGACAAAGAGAATGGCTATGATAATTTCCTGGAAACTTCTTGAAACGGCAATGATACCCCGGCAAAACAGATAGACAGGAAGCGGGGCTAAATTTTTCGAGGCGCCCAGTCCGATCGGTATGGAAATTCCGATGCCGATTACGGTGGAAGTGACCGTCATCATCAGACTCTCAAGAAGTCCCTCGCTGATATCAGTCCAGCGTTTAGAAAAATTTGGGTCAGTGAAAGCCAATACGAACTTGGCTCCGCGGTCAAGTCCCTCGTATACCCGCGTCCAGTTAACTTCCAAAGAGCCTATGGCCAGCAAAAGGTAAACTATAATGCCTAATACAAGCAACCAACGCCGAACAGGATTCTTGATAAAGGGGGGTGGGCGCCAGGAATCCGGATATGTTTCTCCGGATCGATTCACCACTGCCTTTGCAAAATTGATCGCATCATACGATCCCTTCCATCATTTCTTTTTCCGAACCAGAAGTTGCTTCCGAGTCCTCGTTCTGAGTTCCCTTCTTTTTCTTTGTCCAGTCTTCTTCCCCGTATATTTTTGTGAGTACCTCAGGATTCAAACCATTGTTAGGGCCATCGTATACGGTTGCTCCCTTTTGAAGTCCGACAATGCGTTGAGCGAACATTTCTGCTAAACCAACGTCATGAATATTGATAATGGCTGCTAGTTGCTGCTCTTCACAGAGTTCAGTGATGAGTCTCATGATCTGTCGTGATGTTTTTGGATCCAGGCTGGCAGTTGGCTCATCGACGAGCAGAATCTCAGGATTTTGGATCAGAGCTCTGGCAATTCCAACGCGTTGACGTTGTCCTCCGGAAAGTTCATCGGCACGTTTATCAGCCATTTCTTCAAGCCCGACTCTCGCCAAAAGGCGGAAGGCCTCCTTAAAGTCGGCCTGTGGGAATTTACGAAAATAACTTCTCCAGAAACCTACATAACCAAGACGTCCGGATAGGACATTTTCCATCACTGTCAAACGCTCTACCAGTGCATATTCCTGGAAAATCATACCCATCTTACGGCGGGTTTTCCGAAGACGACGCGAATTCATCAAGGTGACATCTTCTCCATTATGCAGAACCTTCCCCGAAGTCGGTTCTATCAGACGGTTGATGCAGCGAATCAGGGTGCTTTTACCGGCTCCCGACGGACCGATCAGGGCAAGTACCTGCCCTTTGGGAATCGAAAGACTGACTCCTTTGAGGGCCTCGTCCCCAGTGTTATATTTCTTGCTGAGATCTTGTAACTCAAGCATTCTTGAGAATTACCTGGAATTAAAAAGATGGAGGGAAACCCGGATTTAAATAGTATCCGGGTTTTGGAATGAATTATTTGCAGGCGTATGAAACACCATTGGCTTTGTCAATCGTTCTGATTACATCCCAATGGGTCTTATAAGTTATAGGAATGAATTGTCCTTCTTTGGATTTTGAAAATTCTTCTTTAAGAGTTGTCGGCACCATTTCTTTTTTTGACCAGTCCGGCTTGTCCCACTGAAAACTGAAAAAGGCTTCTTTGATTTTATTTTTCAGTTCTGGAGCAAGGTTATAAACGTATCCAAATCCGGTGGTAGGAAAGGTTTGAGACTTGTAAATTGTGACTACATCCTCCGCTTTGATCACATTTCTCTTGATCATCCTGTCTTTAACAGAATTGGCAATAGAGGCTGCAATATAATCCTTATTCGCTACTCCAAGAATGGAATTGTCGTGTTTGCCTGAGAATACCGCTTCGAAATCACGGTCCGGAATCATATTGAATTCACTTTTTAACAAGGCAGATGGAGCTTTCTTGCCTGAATTTGAGGTTGGAGAGGTGAAAGCAAAAGTTTTTCCTTTGATGTCCTCCACTTTGTTGATTCCACTTCCAGGATAGGTGATGATTTCCATCTCGTAACCAAAATGGCCCGTCAGACTGGCCATGATAGTAAAGGACTCAAAGCCTGCACAATTGACGGCGAGAGGATTAGAGCCTGTGTTGAAGCCAGCAATGTGGAGTCGGCCTGAACGCATTGCTTCAATTTGCGCAGCATTCGATTGAACTGGGAAAAATAGAACGTCTTTACCGGTTACTTTTTCCATGTGAACCAGAAAATCTGACCAGGCCTCTTTATAAACTGCTGGATCCTCAACAGGAGTGTAGGCAAAAATTAGTGGATTCGGGTCTACCCACTCACTTGGGTCAGTTGGTGTGTCCGCAACTAGGTCTCCATTTCGATCGCAAAACCGTTTGTCCAATGAACCCCTTGGACAGTCTGCAAAAGCAGAAGAAGTGAACAAAAAAACGAGTAAAGCCGTGAAACTCGTAAGGTGCATGAATAGTATTTTCATTTTTATCTCTCTATGGGGTTAAGAATTAATAAAAAAATAACATAAGTTAAATTATAAAACTTATGTGCATTAATAGTGCAAGATTTATTATGTTTTAGTTAGGGCCGTCATTCAAGTCCTATTCTCAAACCTTGCTGCGGGGATTTATGAGTATTTTCCTTCTTTTGCTGGTTGGCAGGAGGATCCCTTTTGGCAGGAAGATCAGTCTTTAGAAATGGTTCTTGAGAAACGGGTGGCGAGGTTGAAGTATTCGAGGGCGACAGGTCCGAGGCTTTCGTCCTGCAGAGCGACCTTTCTTTCGCAGGTCAGCACTCCGTGTTTCAGCGCACAATAGGTTTGGTAGGCGGGAAGGATGGACTCCAGGTCTTTGTCTTTAGAGGCTTCTTTGTATTTTTGCAGAAAATGGTCGGCGAGTTCTTTTTCATTGGCAACGATCAACTCGACCATCAGGGTGGCGACATCGTGTGCGGCATCGAGTACCGAGTATTTTTTGTAGACTTCGTGGGGACTCAGGAAACGGACGGTTTCTCCCTGAATGTGAATGTGTTCGGGTAACAAGGCACCATGTCCCTGGACGACCCTTCCTTTACGCAGGCGTTTCCCGAAAACGTTTGATTTGGAGTGAATGAACTTGTCCAGGGGGTGACGGATCATATCGATGATCGGTTGGGTGATCGACGGGTCGAAGTAACGTTTCATCTGGTAAAGCATGTCGTCACAAAGCGCCTGAAACCGCTCAGCTTTACCGGTTTCTCCTTCACGGACCGACATCCCGGAGTCAGCATGGATGTTCGCAAGTTGAACCGCAGCCAGACTGAGATCGGCAGGTCCTGCATTTTTCTTTTTGATCAACGATGAGAGAAAACGTCGATCCGGAAGATTTTCCATCTTCAGCACGTATTCTTCAATCTCCCCTTCCTTCCCGGCAAGTCGGTAGCCGGATTCAGTCCGGTTCAGCGTTACTACTTCTGCAGTCCATTCCGGATTGTAATGCATCAGCAAGCGGCATTCTTCACGACAGAAGACTTCTTTGACCGCCAGGCTGGCAAATTCGTTCCCGGTTTTTTTAATCTTGTAAAGCTGAGCGTCTGCATGAAACAGGTAGGAACCCTGGGTTTCCTCAAATTTAATTTTTTGGGGAGAATCAGAATAAGCCTCAGATTTTTTCAGGGCTTCTAGATAGGTTGGGGCAGTTGTTTCCAAGGGATCCTTTAGAGCAGATGCTTATACTGAAAGTAAATCAATAAGATTGGTTAAGTCGTTTTTCTGATCTTTGATGAAGCCGGTCATTCTGATACTGGATGCTGTTTACGGATACGAATGATGTTACTTGAAATTGGAGGTGACTGAAAAGCAGAAATTCAGGAACTCTCCAGGGGCGGAAATGCCTGCAGGAAAATCAATTTGGGATGGAAGACCATCCTCCAGAAAGGGTGTTCTTTCACCGTCATAGATTGAGGAGATGTCCGAGTCTATGTTTTTTGGTTTCGAGGTATCTCTGGTTTCCGGGGTTTTTTTCAATTTCCAGAGGAACCCGTTCCACCACCTGAAGGCCATGTCCCTGGACGCCGACGATTTTTCGAGGATTATTGGTCATCAGTCGCATGTTTCGAACCCCAAGCATGTAGAGCATTTGGGCTCCCATACCATAATCCCTCAAATCTTCCTTGAATCCAAGCCTGTGGTTGGCTTCGACCGTATCGACTCCATCTTCCTGAAGCTTATAGGCTTTCAGTTTATTGAGCAGGCCAATTCCACGTCCTTCCTGGGGAAGATAAAGGATCACCCCTTTTCCTTCACGTTCGACCATCATCATCGCAGCATGCAATTGGGGTCCGCAGTCACAGCGGAATGAGCCAAATACATCACCAGTCAGGCATTCCGAATGGACCCGGACCAATACCGGTTCATCCTTTTCCCACTCTCCTTTGACAAGTGCAACGTAATCGCTGTCATCCAAAAGACTCTGGAAGCCGATCACTCTGAAGGTCCCAAATTCGGTGGGGAGGGCTGCTTCCGCCTTTTTCACCACCAGGGTTTCCATGTGCTTGCGGTATTGGATCAGGTCCTCGATGGTGATCAGCAGCATTTTATGACGATCGGCAAATTCCCTCAATTGGGGATAACGCGCCATCGTACCGTCTTCATTCATGATTTCACAGATCACTCCTCCGGGCTGCAGACCTGCGAGCCTGGCCAGATCCACGGCAGCTTCGGTGTGACCTGCCCTTTTCAAGACACCGCCCTGATGTGCGATCAGTGGAAAGATGTGACCAGGACGACTCAAATCATGGGGTTTGGCGCCTTCAGCAATGGCGGTGAGGATGGTGTGGGATCGTTCATGCGCTGAAATTCCGGTGGTGACTCCCTTTGCCGCTTCGATGCTGATGGTGAAATTGGTTCCACTCTTGGATTCATTATCACTCACCATTGGAGGCAGCATCAGTTGGTTGGCGCGGTCTGCGGTGATGGGCATACAGATCAGTCCACGTGCATGGACCGCCATGAAATTCACCATTTCCGGAGTGATTTTCTCTGCTGCACAGATCAGGTCACCTTCGTTTTCACGGTCCTCATCATCGACGCAGATCACCATTTCACCGCGTGCAATGGCTTTGATACCGTCTTCTATGCTGTCAAAACGCGTTTCGTTGCTCATGTTATTTTGGAAGATGAATCGAATCGATCTCTCTCATTAAAATGCCTGAAGAATAAATGAAACACAAGCTTCAGCTGGACTCCACGGGCTCAGCAATCAGATGAAAATCCTGATCCAGGGGTTGCACGGACAAAATCTTCCAATCCGTTGCATCCGCGATGAGATTGGTCCCCAAGTCCCCGCACCAGGAAAGTGCGGACTGTCCGCCGATCACTTTGGGAGCAATGAACAGATGCAGACTGGTCACACATCCGCTCTTTATAAAAGAACCATGAACCTTTGCGCCACCCTCCACGAGCAGGCTTCTCATGCCCTTCATTTCCAATTGCTCGAGCAGCCAGAGAGGTTCGGGTTGTGCTGAAGGAGCTCTGAGGATCTCAACGTTTTTACCGGACTTGATGGTTGCTGGATTGATTTCATTTCCAATCACCTGAATCACTTTCACTCCATCATCCTCCAGAACTTTACTATCGGAAGGAAGTCTTCCCTTTGAATCAAGGATGATTCGCGTCGGGGATTTCCCATCCGGGATTCTTCTTGTTGTCAGGGACGGGTTGTCCTTTAAG
>LNZD02000173.1 GCA_001469005.2 SAR324 cluster bacterium lautmerah10 | reverse complement strand
GGTTAATTGGTGATGTTCTATGACGTTAGCTTCTGAGTCACTCCCCCTAAGCGGACTGAAAATTTTATCCGTAGAGTTTTATGGAGCCGGTCCTTATTGTACCCAATATTTGTCTACCTTTGGGGAGGATGTCATCAAAATTGAAAATTCAACCCAAGGGGGAGATTTTGCCCGGACCACCGGTCCAAATTCCCTGGGTCCGGAAGACAGCCTGTATTTCCAATCTTTTCATCAAGGAAAGCGCTCATGATTATGATTTATTGCCCTCACCTTTTTATCCATTTGGCATCAGCAGAACCTTGCCATTGCGTTCCGTCTGGTAGGCATGTTTCAGCGCATCACTAAGCTGATCTAAGCGATAAGCAGATTCAACAGGAGTATATAAATTACCATTGGTAATCTGACTCGCCAATTCAGCATACAATTTCTGCAATTCATCAGGTTTCATAGTCCCCAGCAATTTTGCGAGCCAGAAGCCGGTCAGGGTAATCCCTTGAAAGACGACCAGCTCAGGGGTGAGTTGGCATGGCTTTCCGCTTAAGAGTCCATAGTTGACCACGGTGCCGCCTTCGCTCAAAGCTCCCCCAAGCCTCAAAGTTCCCTCACCTGCAACGGCATCGATCGCTAATGGAATATTTGCATCACCGACTTCGGAACGCACCCTCTTCGCAAGATCATCTCCATCCAATAGAACCACATCCGCACCTATTTTGCGTAATTCCCCAACCAGTTCTGTTCGCCGGACTACATTGAGTGTTTTGACCCCTTTGGTTTTCGCCAACTGAATGATATAGCGTCCCACAGCAGAATTGGCCGCATTCTGAATGACCCAGTCTCCAGGTTTTAAGTTAACATAGCGTTCAAGCATGAACATCGCTGTGGCTGGGTTAACTTTCAACATGGAAAGTTGCTGCACATCTGCATCTTTAGGAACCTTGACGACTGCTCCTGAGGAAACCTGAATCTCTTCAGCCCAGTTTGTTCGACCAAGGCTCATCACACGGTCACCCATTGCAAGTTCGTTAACTCCTTCGCCAACCGCCGTAATGGTACCCACACCTTCTATACCAAGTCTTGCGGGCAGAGGTGGTCTGGATGCGTACTTACCCTCGATCAACAGCAATTCAGCCGGGTTGATCGGTCCTGCCTCGACTTTAATGTTTACCTCACCTGGGCCTGGACTTCCCAATGCAGGACCCTCAACCATTCTGCAAACTTCCCAGGGTATGCCAAATCGGGTCAACTCAGCGTATTTCATTTCCTATTCTCATTTATTATTTTTAAAAAAACTCTGTTTTAAATCGTTACCTCAACCCATTTTTGAATCCTGTTTTGTTTGAACTAAGGATTTATTTTGATGGGCCCCAGAAACTTGTTCAAAACCTTTAATATTGTTGAGACGAAAACCTGTCTAGCTCTTTAAAGTTTATCTAAAATAGCTGCACCCAACTCTGCCGTACTAGATTTCCCGTCCATATCAGGAGTAAGTGCTTTTCCTTCCTTAATCACCGTTTTAAAGGCATTAATAATGTCATTAGAGGCATCTTTTTGACCCAAATGCTCAAGCATCATTGAGGCAGACCAAATCTGACCTATTGGATTAGAAATTCCTTTTCCGGCTATATCTGGAGCAGAACCATGAACTGGCTCAAAGCACGATGGAAACTCTCGCTCAGGATTGATGTTAGCACTGGGTGCTATTCCAATCGTTCCAGTAATTGCAGGACCTAAGTCTGATAAAATATCACCAAATAAGTTAGATCCTACAACCACATCAAACCAATCAGGATTTCGAACAAAATGAGCCGTTAAAATATCTATATGGTATTTGTCCGTCTGAATATCAGGATAGTCTTTTGAAATTTCATCGAATCTTTCATCCCAAAAAGGCATTGAGTGAATGATACCATTGGATTTAGTTGCTGAGGTTACATGTTTGCGATTGCGAGTTTTTGCCAACTCGAATGCATACCGCATAATTCGGTCGACACCACGCCGTGTAAAAATGCTTTGTTGAACAGCAAATTCTTCATCAGTACCCTCGAACATTCTTCCACCAACTTCTGAATATTCACCTTCGTTATTTTCCCTGACGATCCAAAAATCAATATCTCCTGGCTCACGCCCAGCCAGTGGACACTTCATACCTTCTAAAAGATAAACGGGACGCAAATTAACATATTGTTGAAATTTTCGACGTATGGGGATCAGCAGTCCCCACAAAGAAATATGATCTGGAACCCCAGGAAATCCAACAGCTCCCAACAAAATAGAGTCGTGATTCTGAATTTCATCAAGACCATTTTCTGGCATCATTGAGCCAAATTGATGATAGCGTTCACAACTCCAATCTTTATGATCGAAGTCAAAAGATATGTTGTAACGCTTTGCTATTTTTTCTAAAACTCGAATGGCTTCAGGCATGACTTCTTTGCCAATTCCGTCACCGGCAATAACTGCAATTTTGTAATGATGTTTTTTCATAATAATCATTTCTTTGAAAAACTCTTTTTGCTTAAAAACTCGAAAGAGTTGCGCAGGCTAGTCAAATTTCAATAAACCAAATTTTGACGTCAGGCCGAGACCCTCATCGGCATCTAAAAATTTTCTCCGAGCCTCATCATAACTTTCGGCAAAGCACTTTGAGATCGCATCCAACAAAGACATCTGTTCAATCATCCTCAATATAATGTTTTTTTTCAGTATCGAAGGGCAGCACCTCAATTGGAGCGAGACTTGGTAAAAACGAGCATTTAGAAGTTTGAAGTTATGAGTAAATTTTATATATCAATACCTTTGCTGTAATGATTATAATTTGGCGAAATATCAGGTTTATTTCAAATCTTACACATCATTGCCCAAAACATAGATTTTTTCATGAAAACGATCATCACCAACTTAAAAGTTTACATTTTAAAAGGTCCTAAAGAAAAACGTCCTCACTGGGTGAGTAACTTCATCGTACCCAATGCAAATGAATTATTGGTGATTCTAGAGACAAACCAAGGTGTAGAAGGATTTGGATTAGCCACAAGTTACACAGACATGAGTCCCATTGTTCATGTCATTGAATCAGGAATTTCAGAAAAAATTCTTGGTTGCAACCCACTTGAACCTGAAATGCTGTATCAGAGTTTATTCAATCTGACCGCATCCCGTCTAGCTTATGAAAAGGGTTGGAGTCGAGAGGCTCTAATACGTGTATCAGCAGCAGTGGACATTGCCTGCTGGGACATTATTGGGAAGATATCCGGATTACCTCTATACCAATTATTTGGAGGCTTTCGAAATAAAGTCCCTTGCTACGTTACTTGTGCCTATTACCGTGAAGGTAAGGATCATGCTGAACTAAAAGACGAAATTCAAATGCTGGTTGATCAGGGTCATCAAGGATTCAAAGCTAAAGTTGGAGGTCTGTGCCTTGCGATGATTGATGTGAACAGAGCATGGGATCTCAAAACTGCAATAGAGGGGGCCCGTTTGCTTGAGCCTTTGAAACCAACCTGGCTTGAAGAACCAGTTCGATGGATGGATGACCGTCGAGAACTGAAAATACTGGCACAACATACTTCCATTCCTCTATCCGGAGGTGAAAGCGAATCCACGAGCTACGGATGCCGCACTATGATTGATGAAAAAGCAATTCAGATCCTACAATTTGATTGCACAATGTTCGGGGGATTCACAGAAGGTAGGAAAATGACAGCACTTTGTGATTTGAACCATGTGGATGTTGCGCCTCATCATGACTGTTTTATCCATGCACCCTTGGTAGCCTCAAGTCCCGCTGGAAGAATTGTAGAGTCCTTTACTGACCCTGAACGAGATCCCCTTCAAGCTGAACTCTTCGAAAATCCTCCAAATATTGAAAATGGCTGGCTGACTCTTAATGAAGCACCAGGACTAGGATTGACCCTTTCGGAGAGCGCATTGGCAAAATTTGGCACTCAAATCATGGGTTGATTTTTTTTGGGATTTTAATGCATTTCGTTCTTGAGGAAGAAAGTTCCTAAGAATCTGCTACCAAAAACTAGAGGAAAACAACAAATGCCAGATAACTCGGATGTGTTTGATTATGTCATTGTTGGAGCAGGAACTGCCGGTTCGATCCTCACGAATAGATTAAGTGCAGACGGTGCCCGGGTCTGTCTCCTTGAAGCGGGGCCGGAAGATTACCATCCTTTCATCCATATACCTGCGGGTTACATAAAAAATATCTATTCACGCAAACTCACTTGGAACTTCAAGTCCAAGCCGACGCAACATACTGCCAACCGCAGCTTTATACTTCCGCAAGGAAGAGTGATAGGAGGTTCAAGTTCCATCAATGGGTTGAACCATGTTCGAGGTCAGCCCTCTGACTATGATGGATGGTCACAACTTGGCAACCAAGGGTGGAGCTACTCCGAAGTCCTTCCATATTTCAAACGGTCGGAGAAAAGGATCGGACTGGGCAATGACGAAGTGAGGGGGCGAGATGGAGAACTTCCGGTTACTGATCTTGATTTAATCCACCCTACTTGTGAAGCCTTCATCGAAGGTGCTGCAAGTTTGGGGATTCCTCGAAATCCCGACTATAACCGTGGTGATCTGGCTGGACTTGGTTATTTCCAGCGTAATATCCACAAAGTGTTACGTTATAGTTCTTCAAAAGCATTTCTCAACCCAGTTCGACGCCTGCAAAATGTGGAGGTACGAACCAATGCACAAGCATCCTCGATTATTTTTAATGGGAATCTTGCAGTGGGAGTCCGTTATGTTCGAGGTAATCGAAACGGGGCAATTCATGAAGTCAGAGCCCGTCGCGAGGTCATCCTCTGCGCTGGGGCCCTCAATACCCCGAAATTACTTCAGTTGTCAGGGGTTGGTCCTGCAGATCTTCTCAAAGAACGGGGTATCGAAATCCAGGCCGATCTTCGTGGAGTTGGCAATAACTTGCAGGATCATTATGGAGTTCGCATGGTGGCCCAACTCAAAGGTGTTCGTACCTTCAATACCATGGCACAAGGTTTTCCACTTGGACTTGAGATCCTCAAGTGGGTTTTCAGACGACCCAGTGTTCTTGCGGTCAGTCCCTCCCTCGTTCATCTATTCTGGAAGTCTTCAGAACAGCTCGAATTGCCTGATCTCGAATACGTGATGACCCCCGCCAGTTTCCGTGAAAGCACTGTGGGTTTGCTGGATAAAGCCCCCGGCATGACCCTGGGCGTTTGGCAGATGCGTCCTAAAAGCAGAGGATATGTGTAGGTATTATCTCGGGACATCTTTGAACCGCCTGAAATCAATCCCAATTATCTTTCAGATTCCTATGACCAGGAGATTCTTTTGCGCTCTATTAAATTGGGTCGGAAACTGATGGCAACAGCTCCTTTGCAGCCTTATCTTGAAGGGACAACAAATCCACATCAGTCGTTGCAAACAGATGATGAACTTCTCAACTGGGCACGCCAAGAAGGGATAACGGTCTACCACATGGTTGGCAGCGCACGGATGGGACCAGACAGCGATCCTGAAGCGGTTGTCGATTCACAGCTGAGGGTTAAGAAATTGGAGAAGCTTCGTGTCGCCGATGCTTCCATTATGCCAGGTCTAATTTCTGGCAATACCAATGCAGCGGTAATGATGATTGCTGAAAAAGCGGCGGACATGATCCTCGGAAAAAAACTTGATCCGATTGACTGTTAAATGTGCTGAGAAACTGCCTGCGGCACCTAATGAGTTTTAGCTGAACCCCTGCAAGTTTTGGAATAATCGTATCATCCTAATGCATCTGTTCACGGTGCCACACCAGCCTCGACTTCCTTCCGCAACCGATACGCCGAGGTGGTCGGGTCAATCTCGATATCATCCCAGCTCACCGCCTGGTCTTTGACGACTGAGCGGATGAGCTTAACCTGATGTGCAAGTCCAAGCGGTACGTATCCATTGCGGACCGACAGCAAAGCCGGGCGTAGACCACCTGACACCGTGTAACCGCCTTCGCCATCCAGCAATTCTCCTGCTGAAAGATCGCGCTTGGCGACCGCAACCACGTCTGCACGAAATTCTGTCGCGGCTCCTGTGGCCTCACCACGAATTCCAACCGAAGCAACAGAGTATGGAAGCTCGAGACCGATCAAGTGCCAACGCTTATAGTTGACCATGTAGCGACCGGAGGGGTCGGTTACAACCTTATATTCTTCGAAACAGTTCTTCAGATATTCGGTATCCGCCTCGAAGCAAACCCAAACCCCTTTACGTATGTCATGATCGATCTGAGTGCCGTCTTCCCGCAGGCATGAAATGACCTCAACCATGCCTTTGTGATCAAGAACACCCCCTTCGGAACGTGGACGCGCCAGTGTCGGTACGTCATCAATGGAACCCGGCGGAAAAACGAGACCATCTTCCGGAGCATCCAAACCACAACAATTGGCAATGGCAGCACTTTCAATGGCAGGTTTTGATCCGTCCAGGAATGCGTTGAACATTTTTGGGTTTAAACGCCCTCGCTCTGCTTGTTCCGCAGTCAAACCCCAGTGATCCCAAACGGTATCGGGGGTCGATTGGCGAAAATGAGGCAGCCATTTGTGACCACGTCCCGCCGCCACGACAGGCCATGGAATAAATGACCCCAGCCTCATGTGCCTTGATGCTGAAACCCGGACCGCAAAAAGCGTCAGCTTCGACCGTCGCATTGATAACATGCTTTCCTTGATCGAAAGCCCTCAGGATATGGGTCACAGCAGCCATCGGATTGCCCGTACATTCAATGATGATCTCGACCGCAGGATGGTTGACCAGCGCTTCCCAATTGTCCCCCACATGAGTCGTGCCGTTCTTTGCAGCCGCATCAAGGGATTTGGCGGCATACCTTTCCAAGTTCCAGTTGGCCAAGGCGAGGTTTGAACGAGTGGCTTCTGGGTTCAAATCACAGATCCCGATGATATGGATACCCCTTTGCCGCTCGGCTTGGGCAAGAAACATGGTTCCAAATTTACCGGCACCAATCATGCCGACTCGGATGGGTCGACCTTCCTCCGCACGCTTTGCTATCAGTGTTGCTAGGTTCATGGATTATTTCTTCTTTAAGTCTGTCCAACGGGCAGAACTTTCATGTTGCAGGAACGTGAAATCGCATCCTTCGGGGGCCTGCGTAACCATACGGGCATAAAGGCCGCGATAGCCCCTTGGCGGTAGGGCAGGGGATCGATAATCTGCCAGCCGACGAGCGATTTCTTCGTCATCCACCAGCAGTTCAATACTCTTCTCCTTAACTGAAAGGCGTATCCGGTCGCCTGTCTGAACCGATGCCAGTGGCCCACCTCGTGCGGTTTCGGGTGCAATGTGCAGCACGATCGTCAATACGGTTAGCAAGGTCCTCAAGATTTTCGAAAACGACTGCCCGGCCCTCACTTTCGAAGAGACTGGGCGTCGCCGCAGCACGTTTAAATATTGCCCCTTGAGGAGCGATGTTTCCGGAAAGTGCGATCAGCCCACCTTGGGGAGAAATCGGATCATCGAAGGAGCGAATCACGTCTCGGTCCACCCATTCAAGGGGTTCGGACAATCGGTCTTCAAGCGTTTGACCCAAAATGTTCATGGTATCGAGGTGCAATAGGGATTTCAGCTCCCTCAGTACTCCACCGACTCCGCCTGCGGCGTGGAAATCCTCCATATAACCTTTGCCGACGGGTTTAAGATCAACCAGCACCGGAGTTTCTTCACTGATATCATTCAACCTTGAATCACTGATCCGGATGCCTCGCCGGCCTGCTACGGCAGCCAGATGCAACACCGCGTTGGTGGATCCCGAAACCGCCATAAGAACGCGCAACGCATTTTCGACGGATTTCTCGGTAATGATTTCGGAAGGCTTGATCGGGTTGCTCAAGTCTTTCCGCTGCAACGGCCGGGATTGCTGCTGTGCCGGGCAGCGACATGCCCAACACCTCCGCAATTATGGCCATCGTCGAGGCCGTTCCCATCACGGCGCAGGTTCCCGCAGTTGAAGCCAACCTGACCTCAACCCGATCGATCTCATCCTTGTCTATCTCGCCAGCGCGGTACCGACTCCAGAAACGTCTGCAGTCGGTGCAGGCCCCAAGTCGTTCACCCCGGTGGCGTCCAGTACTCATGGGACCTGTCACGAGTTGAATTGACGGCACGTCGGCCGAAGCCGCGCCCATAAGTTGGGCGGGTACGGTCTTATCACAGCCTCCAATCAGCACGACAGCATCCATCGGTTGGGCTCGCACCATCTCCTCCGTGTCCATCGACATCAGATTGCGGTAGACCATCGATGTCGGACTCAGGAACACCTCGCCCAAGGATGTGGTCGGAAACGGACGCGGCAATGCTCCCGCAGCTAACACACCTCGAGAGACCGCCTCGACCAAATCAGGCATCATCCGATGGCAGTTGTTAAAACCCGATGGCGTCATGGCAATACCAATAATCGGCTTTTCCAACATCTCTCGGCTTAATCCCATCGAGTGGGCAAAAGACCGACGCAAATAGGCTGCGAAATCCCTGTCGCCATAGTTGGTCAGGCCGCGACGAAGCCCATGCTCTTCATTCATTTTTTTTCAAAAAAACATGGCCCCGTTGAGCCGTTCATAAATACTAATATTACCCTCTTTGCTTTTTCATTTCCTTCGGCCAACGTTTGCTGATGACTCACTTTCACGATAGCAGTAATACCGTTTGGATGTTCTACAAATCCCACACATCCTAACAT
>LNZD02000172.1 GCA_001469005.2 SAR324 cluster bacterium lautmerah10 | reverse complement strand
GTTATCAGTCATTTCCTGGACAATGTGCTGTGCCTGGGCGACAGCCATTCCATAACCCGGAACGATGATCACTTTTTCCGCATCCATCAACTGGTCTTTGACCTCCTCATGGGTCATTGAAGAAACCTCCCCGGCTTCCTGAGAAGAAGCGACCACGGTTCCTTCGGCCACACCAAACCCTCCGGCAATCACACTGATGAAGGAGCGGTTCATACCCCGGCACATGATGTAGCTAAGGATTGCACCGGAACTGCCGACCAGGGCGCCGGTGATGATGAGCAGGTTGTTCGAAAGCATGAAACCTGCAGCCGCTGCGGCCCAGCCTGAATAGCTGTTGAGCATTGATACCACAACCGGCATATCGGCTCCGCCTATCGCCATGATCATATGCACCCCCAACACTGAGGAAATGATGATGATCCAGATCAAGGCATTCATTTCTCCACCGGGTTCTCCAACGAGCATGACCCCGCCCAGGACAAAACAGGCAATCAGCATCAGAAGATTGAGTTGATGGCGGAAAGGAAGGGAGAGAGGTTTACTGCTGATCGTTCCTTTTAATTTTCCGAAAGCAATGACAGAGCCGGTGAATGTTACCGCTCCGACAATCACCCCGATGATGATCTCCACTTCATGAATGATCAGTTCACTTCCGCTGAAGCTTCCTGAACCCTGGTAACTGACGACTCCGACCAAGACCGCCGCAGCACCGACAAAACTGTGAAGAATCGCTACCAATTCCGGCATCGAGGTCATCTGTACCCGCGTTGCCACCAAAATCCCGAGGGCACCTGCAGGAAGCATCAACAGAATCAGCCATCCCAGACCGCTGACCTCCTGACTGAAAAGAGTTGCCAAAATGGCAATCCCCATACCAACGATTCCGTAGATGTTCCCTTTACGTGCCGTTTCCTGGTTCGAAAGTCCACCCAGGCTGAGGATGAACAGAATTCCGGCAACAAGGTAGGAAATGGTAATGATTCCTTCAGGCATGGAGATTTCTCAGGATATAAGATGAATAAGGTTGAACTGGTCTTCGGTGAATGGGATTTTCTTCTGACATTCCGCAACCATTTGGATCAGAAAATTCAAATGCGTCTCAGGCTGTCGTGCATGATCATTTGTGAAACATTTCCAACATCCTGCGGGTGACGAAGAATCCGCCGAAAATGTTGATGGTGGCAATAAAGACGGCAATTCCCGAAAGCCAGGGATTTAGTTCAAATGAAATCAGCCCGCCAATCACAATGATTCCGCTGATTGCATTGGTGACACTCATGAGCGGCGTGTGTAAAGCCGGAGTGACATTCCAGATCACCATGTAGCCAACAAAACAGGCCAGTGCAAAAACAGTGATGTGTGTTAAAAAATCAGATGATCCGGAAAAGCCGATCAAAACCATCAGCAATGCACCGATTCCCAAACCTGCCCAGCGCATGATCTTCGCACTGGACGAAAGCCCGGGCATTTCCTGAACCTGTGGTGTCTCTTCAGCTTTGGGAGGTTCGATGGGCGGAGGTTTAACCGCAGCGGGCTGGGGAGGAGGCTGCTTAGGCGCCGGCGGGGGCCAGGTGATCTCTCCCAGGTGGCTGACGGTGATGGCTCGGGTGATTTCGTCCTCCAAATCGAGCTGACAGGTTGCCGCTTCACCAAAATGCTGGATCAGTTTCAACATGTTGTTGCTGTAGAGTTGGCTTGACTGGGTCGGTAACCGGCTCGGCAAATCGGTGAATCCAACAATAAAAACTCCATGGGCCTGGACCAATTCCCCTGGTTTGGTCAATTCGCAATTGCCTCCGCTTTCTGCAGCCAAATCGACAATGACCGAACCGGGACGCATCGATTGGACCATTTCTTCGGTGATCAGTTTGGGGGCTTTTTTCCCGGGAATGGCAGCGGTGGTGATGATGATATCGACGTCCTGGGCCTGCTGGCCGAACAGGGTCATTTCTGCTTCGATGAATTCCTTGCTCATCACCTTCGCGTAACCGCCTGTGCCTTCTCCCTCTTCATCAAATTCGAGTTCCAAAAACTCGGCCCCCATGCTCTTGACTTCATCCTTGACCGCAGGGCGCGTATCAAATGACCGTACAATTGCTCCCAGGTTTTTTGCGGTGCCAATCGCGGAAAGTCCGGCAACCCCGGCTCCGATCACCAAGACTTTCGCAGGTGGAATTTTACCCGCAGCGGTGATTTGTCCGGAAAGCAGCCGGCCGAAGAAATGAGCGGCTTCGACCATCGCACGGTAGCCCGAGATATTGGCCATTGATGAAAGGACATCCATCGACTGCGCCCTGGAAATTCGAGGGATCGCGTCGGTGGATAGCGAGGTTCCTCCGGTTCCCGCCAGCTTTTTCACCAGCGCTTTGTTGCGCGAGGGATCGAGCATCGCGATCAGGCAGCTTTCTTTTTTCAGCAAGGAAGCTTCATGTTTTTTCAGCTTCGGGTGCATTTCCGGAGCCCGGATCTTGATCACCAAGTCCGATTTCTCCCAAATTTCTGCAGCGTTTTCTATTAACTCTGCTCCGGCATCCTGATAGAGGTTGTCCGGGAAGTTGGCCAGGATTCCTGCACCTTTTTCGATGATGACTTCGTAGCCCAGTTTCTTCAGTTGCCCGATCGTCGACGGTACAATTGCTACCCGCCGTTCTCCGGGATGGATTTCTTTTGGAACTCCAATGATCATTGGGGTCTCCCGATCTTGAATTGATTTTGAAAACATAAAATTTATCTGAACTTGGGCTGTTTCTCTTTTCGCAAATCTACGGATATGGTTGATCTGCTTTTTTACATAGACCCTTTATGATATCTGAATATTTTGATAACTGACAAGTTCAGGAAATGCATCAAGACGAATCAGGCACGTCCTGAGATTTCATTCCATTCGCGTAGGAGGTTAGGATTGAGGGCATCAAATTGTCTGGCAGTGCAGCGCCAGATCCAGTTCCCGCTGATCGTTCCAGGAAGATTCATACGGCAGTTTCCATCAAGATTGAGCAGGTCCTGGAGGGGCGTGATCGCCAAAGAGGATGATGACATCCAAGCGAGTCGGGTCAGGTTTGCAGCAATGTTTTCCTCATTGCTTTCAAAACCCAGGTATCGGCAGACATTTCGGCGTAGCTCCGGGGAGGCCTCTTTCCACCATCCCCGTGTGGTATTGTTGTCGTGGGTTCCGGTGTAGATCACAGAAAGGGATTCCACGTTGTGAGGCAGGAAGGGTTGATGCCAATCATCTTCAAAGGCAAACTGCAGAACTTTCATTCCCGGGAACCCGCATTCTTTTCTCATCGAGTTCACTTCTGGGGTAATCAACCCGAGGTCTTCGGCAATCACGGGTAAGCATCCGAATTCTCGAAGCATGGCGTCAAAAAATGATTTTCCGGGGCCTTGGACCCAAGATCCGTTTTCCGCGGTTTGTTCTTCCGCCGGTATGGCCCAGTACTGGTCGAAACCTCGGAAATGGTCGATCCGGACAAGATCCACCGTTTCCAAAAGGATCCGCATTCGGAGTTTCCACCAGGAATATCCGGAAGATTCCATCGCCTCCCAGAGAAAAAGCGGATTCCCCCAGCGTTGTCCGGTTGGACTGAAATAATCCGGAGGAACTCCTGCCACCCTGATAGGATTCCCATCAGGATCCAACTCAAACCACTCGGGGTGCGTCCACACGTCCGCACTGTCATGAGCGACAAAAATAGGCAGGTCACCGATCAGTCGAATCCCTTTTTCATGCACACAATTTTTCAACGGTGGAATCCGAAAGAATCAGCGTGTTGTTCCTTTGCCCAAGCCAATGCGGAAGGCTCGCGTTTTTTGAATTCCTCAGGCCATTCGGTCCAGGATTTTTCCTCGAAAACTACCCGAAGTGCGGAAAACAGGGCAAAATCTTCGAGCCACTCCGAATGGTGTTGGCAAAATTCCTCGAAATCCTGCTTCAATGAACTCCCCGGATCATGTTCAAAACTCCGCCATGCTGCTTTCAGCAAATCCTGCTTCCAACTAAGAACCATGGAAACATCGACCCGTTCCTCTGGAAAATCAGGAAGGCCTTCGAGCCTCTCCTGACCTATCAGTCCCTCTTCCAATAATAATTCTGGACTGATCAACAACGGGTTCCCGGCCATCGCGGAAGTACTCTGGTAGGGGGAGAATTCGTCCATCACCGGCACAAGAGGGAGCATCTGCCAGTAACTCATTCCGGCTTGTTCGAGAAAATCGATAAAGCGTGAGGCAGACGGTCCAAGATCACCAATCCCGAACGGCCCCGGCAGGGAAGTGGGGTGCAACAGAATCCCTCCTCCCCTCCGATAAAGTTCATGACTTAACACATTCATTCCCCCCGGAGCGATTCTGGAGCTTGCTGCCTGGAATTCTGTATTTGATTGACACGTCCCGCAAAGACCGCAATCAGGGTGCAAAAAACCACGATCAGCAGCAACGCCCGGTCTAAACCGATCAACTCCGCCAGGGTCCCAATCAGCGGAGGTCCGATCAGGAAACCGCCATAACCGAGGGTGGCGACTCCTGCAATCCCGGTTCCCGGATTCACTCCGGGAATCCTGCTCGCACTGCTGAAGAGTATCGGGACAGAGTTCGCAAGCCCGAACCCGAGACAGGCGAATCCGATCATCGCACCTTCAAGCGTGTCTGAAAAAAGTCCTATCAGAAGCCCAACCGCCCCAAACCCGCAAGCATAACGAAGCATTCGTTCCGGTCCCCAGTGTTGAACCAGCCTGTCCCCGATGAAGCGTCCTACGGTCATTGTCAGCGCGAATACGGTAAAAACCGCAGCCGCCTGGCTCGGGGACGCTTCCAGCAGGTTTCGGGCATAAATCGCGCTCCAGTCCGTGGCTGCTCCCTCGGCGACCATCGCCACCATGGCCAGCAGCCCCAGTACCAATACAGGTCCGCGGGGAATGGAAACTAATGGAGCTTTTTCTGCAGCAGGTTCCTCCGTTGCAATCAACCAGGGACCGCAGACGATGACCAGGAGAAACAGAAGAACCGCAATCATTCCGGCATGCTCCAGGGGGGTCCAGTCCAATCCGAGCAAGAGGGTGGTCAGTCCGCCTCCCAGCAGCGTTCCAAGGCTCCAGACCGCATGGAAGGATGACATGATCGGCCTTTGGTACGCATGTTCGATCCGGGCTGCCTGGGCATTCATCGCGACGTCCATCATCCCTGAGGCCCCGCCGATCAGCAGTAAGACCGGAGCCAATAAAGCCAGGGTGGGCATCAACAGAATCAGGGGAAGACAGCATTGCATCAGGATCCCACCTGCCAGGATTAATCTTCTGCTGCCGAAACGTTGGATCAGGTTCCCTGTGAGAAGCATCATGCTGACCGCCCCGATAGCGGGAAACAAAAGTGCAAACCCGGTCAGGGCATCGCCAATTTCAAGCTTCCGCTGGAGCCAGGGAAAATGAGGAATGATGGTGGCAAAGCTGAATCCGTTGGAAAGAAAAATCAGTTTCACCGCAATGCGGCGGTTGATCCACTCCCGGGGCAGCAAAGAATCGTTCAAACTAATGCTTTGCAATGAAAAATCCTGAAGGCGGAAGGACCAGTCCTGTTCCATCAACCCTTCCCAGCCGACTCATTGTTTTAGGAGTCAAATCGCTGCAATTGGAAAAATCATGATCCAGTCTTTGTTCAACCACCGAAAAATTGGCTGCTACGGTGATGCTTTGTTGATCCGTTTCACGCTGAAAGATGAGACAGTCTTCCTGAAGCAGATGCAACCGATAGGACCCTGATTGCAGTGCCGGTTCGGATTTCCTGATTTTGAGCATTTCCCGAAGCAGATGCAGGGTACTCTCCTGCATTTCTTCTGCCTGATCCAGGCAGATCGGACTGGTTCCGGAAAGCCAGGGCTCTCCTCCCTGGTTGAAACCCTGGTTGGGTTCGCCGGAGTTCCAGGGAAAAGGAGTGCGACAACCATCCCTGCCCTTGTGCTCGGGCCAGAAATAAATCCCAAGCGGATCCTGGATTTGCTCCCGTTCCAAAATAATCTCTTCCATGTCCAGTTCCTCACCATAATAAAGGATCGGAGTCCCCCGCAGGCAAAGCAGAAGCATCAGCATCATCTGCTGGAAGCCCTCCCGTTCCCCCTTGCATTCGAAACGGCTCACAAGCCTTCTGGTATCATGGTTCCCCAAGGACCAGCAGGGCCATCCATCCTGAAAATGGTGTTCTGTCAGTTCCACGATTTTGGAGAAATAATCCGCATTCATTTCGGTACTTAACATCGCAAAGGTATAAGCCATATGAAGATGCTTCTGACCTTTCACATATTCTGCCGTGTTCCTAATGGTCCCTTCCAAGCCAAAATTGCTGCCCATTTCTCCAATCGAAGTCGTCCCCGGGATTTCATCAAACAGTTCCCTTAAGAAATGGATGAATTCCAGGTTTTCCGGACGGTCCTTGGAGTAGATGGTGTTCTGATGAAAATAAGGATTTTTTGCCTGCCCTTTCTCGAGAATCGGTTCGGAAGGATCCCTTTGAGGGTTATCACGCAGCTGCTGGTCATAGGCGAAGAAATTGACCGTATCCAACCTGAATCCGTCGGTTCCACGGTTCATCCAGAACCGAACCACTTTCGCCAATTCCTCACGGACCTCAGGGTTGTACCAGTTGAGATCGGGTTGTTCCTTGAGAAAACTGTGCATGTAGTACTGGCCGCGCGCTTCATTGAAGGTCCAGGCCTTCCCTCCGAACAACGAAAGCCAGTTATTCGGAACCGAGCCATCGTCTTTGGGATCGACCCAAACGTACCAATCCTGTTTCGGGTTGGTTCTATCCTGTTTCGATTCTTCGAACCAGGGATGAAGATCGGAAGAATGATTCAGGACCAGATCGAGCACGATCCGGATTCCACGGCGATGACATTCCTCCACCAGACGATCATAATCGGCCAACGTCCCATAACCCGGATCGATATCACAGTAATCGCTGGTATCGTATCCGAAATCCCTCTGGGGAGATTTGAAGATCGGGGAGAACCATATCGCGTCGATGCCAAGTCCTCCTCCCTGACCATCATTGAGGTAATCAAGTTTTTCAATCACTCCATTCAGGTCACCGATGCCGTCATTGTTGCTGTCGTAAAAACTTCGTGGGTAGATCTGGTAAAAAACGGCATGTTTCCACCAATCCGGCGGCTGATTCTGTATCATTGCTTCAATTCAGGTTTAAAAGGGTTAAGACGATTCAGGTTTGGATTTTGTGTCCGTGGAGTTCCGTCGGCATTGCTTCAACATTCCAAATTTCTTGGGCATATTCGCGTATCGTCCGGTCACTGGAAAATTTCCCGGACCCCGCGGTGTTCATGATCGATTTCCGGGTCCATTCTTCCGGATCTTTTCGGGCTTCGATGACCTTTTCCTGAACCTCACAATAAGACTCAAAATCTGCCAAAAGCATGTAGTGGTCATGTTCCCGGAGCCCGTTACAGAGTTCCCGGTAGAGTTCGGGATGTTTCGGATTGAAAAAACCCGATTCGATCATTTTCAGCACCTCTTCTAATTCAGGATTCGTTTCCAGAAAACCACTTGGCTGGTAGCCCTCCGAACGAAGCCTCTGAACGGCTTCGGAATCCATGCCGAAGACAAAGAGATTTTTCTCCCCGACTTCTTCCAAAATCTCGATATTCGCCCCGTCGAGGGTTCCGAGAATCAAAGCTCCATTGAGGGAAAATTTCATATTGCCTGTCCCCGAAGCTTCGGTGCCTGCCGTCGAGATATGCTGGGATAGGTCCGTGGCGGGGATCAGTTTTTCTGCTACGGTGACTCCATAATTTTCAACGAAAACCAGTTGAAGCCTTGCTGAAGTGAGAGGATCCTTGTTGATCACTTCCGCAATGTCATGAGCGAGTTTGATGATCAGTTTGGCAGTAAAATATCCGGGTGCGGCTTTTCCTGCCAGGATCACCGTCCGCGGTTCGGGCTTGAAATCTTGGTCCCTTCTCAATTTGTTATAAAGATAAACGGTGTAAAGCAGGTTGAGGAGTTGCCGCTTGTATTCGTGGATTCTTTTGATCTGGACATCGAACATGGAATCCGGGTTGAGGAAATACCCATTCTTTTTTTCCAGCCAGCGAATCAGCTGCTGTTTTTTCAATTGTTTCAACTCCCGCCATTCTTTGCGGAACGTCTTGTCTTCCTGAAAGGGTTCCAGGCCGCGAAGTTCCTCCAGGTTTTTTTCCCAGTCATGGCCGATCCGACTGCTGATCAATTCGGCTAATTCCGGGTTGGCCTGCATCAACCAGAGCCTTGGGGTGATGCCGTTGGTTTTATTGAAAAAACGTTCGGGGAAAAGTTTGTAGAAATCCCGGAAAACGGTATCTTTCAGCAATTTCGTATGCAAAGCCGCCACACCGTTCACCGCATGACTGCCGATGATACTGAGATAGGGCATCCGTATCTGCGGATCAGGTCCATCCTCCACCAGGGAAACCCTTTTGACCAGGTCCTCATCCCCGGGGTGGCTGATCCGGACTTTTTGAATGAAACGACGGTTGATTTCATGAATGATTTCAAGATGTCTCGGCAGCAGATGCCCCAACATTGAGGAAGACCAACGTTCCAGGGCTTCGGGTAAGACCGTGTGGTTGGTGTAGCCGAAAACCTGAACCACCACTTCCCAGGCTTCAAACCACTCAAGACCTTCCTCGTCCACAAGCAGTCTCATCAGTTCCGGAACGGCAATCGAGGGGTGGGTGTCATTGAGTTGGATCGCAACCCATTGGTGGAAGGTTGAAAAATCCGAATGATGGGCTTTGAAACGTCGGATGATGTCCTGGAGGGAAGCGGAGACAAAAAAATACTGTTGTTTCAAACGCAGTTCCTTGCCTGAAAATCCCTGGTCGTTGGGATAAAGGACTTTGGATATGGTTTCACTGCGCTGTTTTTCCTCAACCGCCTGCATGTAATCCCCACGGTTGAAGATCTGAAAATCAAAAGCCCTGGGTGCCCGGGCGGACCAGAGTCTGAGGTTGTTGACCGTGCGGTTTTGAAAACCGCTGATCGGGACATCGTATGCCATCGCTAAAACGGACTCCCCTCCCACCCATTGTCGCCACTCACGCCCTTCGTCATCCCAACGACTCTGAACGTATCCGTAGAATTGGACCGGGTAAAGCACCTCCCAGCGTGGAATTTCCCAGGGATATCCCTGACTGAGCCAGTTGTCCGGGGTTTCCTTCTGCTCTCCGCGCTCGATGATCTGCTCAAAAATTCCGAATTCATAACGGATCCCGTAAGCATGGGCAGGAAGTTGGAGGGTCGCCATCGAATCCAGAAAGCAGGACGCCAGACGCCCCAGACCTCCATTGCCAAGCCCGGCATCAACTTCCATTTCCTCGATCTCATCCAACTCATAACCAATCAGCCTCAGCGCTTCCCGGCATTCTTCATAGATCCCGAGGTTGATCAAATTGTTGCGCAGACTGCGTCCGATGAGGTATTCCAAAGAGAGGTAATAGACCTGGCGGATCGGGTTCAGGTGATAGGTCTGCTGGGTGTCGTTCCAAAATTCAACCAGGCGGTCACGAAGGGAAGTAGCCAGACTCCGGTAAACATCAAAGTCCTCTGCGGTATAACGGTTTTTGCACTGGGAAAATTCCAGATGATGGGCCATCGAGTGAATCAGCCCCTCGCTGTCCATACGCCGGTAATCAGCAATCAAATCCCAGATTTTTTCCATTTCAGGACGGTTCTGCGGCATCTTTCAAAATGTTAAAAGGATGAAGGGATTGATGCCAAAATCTTCATCTTGGCCTTGTATCCCCAAAAAAGTTTTCTTCATTCGTGAAAAATCAACCTGGCTGGAGCATCAATGCCGCCAGCGGAGGCAGATCCAGAGAAACCCTGCAGGAAAATCCGTGACTGGGATGATTTTCCACTGCAATACGGGACTGGCTGCTGAAACCCGAACCGCCAAACCAGGGATCGTCCGTATCAAAAATTTTTTGGTAGGCATCTGCTTCAGGA
>LNZD02000171.1 GCA_001469005.2 SAR324 cluster bacterium lautmerah10 | reverse complement strand
CGGGATCAAATATTTCCCCAAAGATATCCAATTGCGAACTTCCCAAAGCTTTAAATATTCATGGCTGAAAAAGTAAATATTTTCTGGTTCCGCCAGGACCTCCGGATTGCAGACAATCCTGCCCTGACCCATGCGGCAGAATCAGGCAGAGTGCTCGCGGTTTATATTCTCGATCAGAATGATCAAGGCGATCATGGACCCGGTGCAGCCAGCCGCTGGTGGTTGCATCACTCCCTGAAAGCTCTGAATGAGTCGCTTCAGGGACAACTGAACATCTTCCGGGGGGATCCCCAAACGATCTTGCAGGATCTCCAGGAAAAATATGGTGCATCGGAAATTTTCTGGAACCGATGTTACGAACCTCAGAGCATCGAGAGAGACACCGCGATCAAAAAGTTTTTCCAGAAACAGCAAGTGGAAGTGAAAAGCTTCAACGGTTCCCTGCTCTGGGAACCGATGCAGGTCCTGAAGAACGACGGCACCCCTTACCGGGTTTTCACTCCCTATTATCGGAAGGGCTGTCTGAACGCCGATGCTCCCCGGGAACCTTTGCCGGTTCCTCAAAAACTCAACCTTTTGAAATCGGAATCTTCGGAAACCCTGGAATCACTGGGATTGCTTCCAAAGATCCGTTGGGACCAAAAGATGGAATCCTATTGGGAGATCAGCGAAGCAGGTGGCCAGCAGAAGATGCAGGAATTTTTTGAACACGGTTTGAGGGATTACAAAGAGGGTCGAAATTTCCCGGCAAAATCCTGTGTTTCCAGGCTTTCCCCGTATCTCCATCAGGGGCAGATTTCTCCCAACCAGGCCTGGTATGGCGCCCAGGCAAAGCACTCCGGCAAGAACCTCGACCATTTTCTCAGTGAACTGGGATGGCGGGAGTTTTCCTACAGTCTTCTTTATCATTTTCCCGATCTGCCCTCCAGGAATCTGCAGGGACGTTTTGACGCATTTCCCTGGAAAGAAGACTCCCGGTTGCTGGAACGTTGGAAACGGGGACAGACCGGGTACCCGATTGTTGATGCCGGAATGCGTGAATTATGGGAAACCGGGTACGTCCACAATCGTGTGCGCATGATCGTTGGGTCCTTCCTGGTGAAAAATCTGCTTCTGCACTGGAAACATGGAGAGCGCTGGTTTTGGGACTGCCTGGTGGATGCCGATATGGCGAACAACAGCGCAAGTTGGCAATGGGTTGCTGGATGCGGTGCGGATGCCGCTCCTTATTTCCGAATCTTCAACCCCGTCAGCCAGGGGCAGAAATTTGATCCGGAAGGAACCTACACCAAACAATTTGTTCCGGAATTGAAAGACCTCCCGGCCAAATACCTTTTCTCACCCTGGGAAGCACCGGATCTGGTACTGAAAAATGCAGGGGTCCAATTGGGAGAAAATTATCCCCATCCCATCGTTCCCCTCAGGGAATCACGGGAAAAGGCACTGGAAGCATTTTCGATGCTGCCGAAAGCCCTGTCAGCATGATGTTACTGTTCATTTTGGGATTCAGGACACCGGGTCCGGGACTGTAGGTTTTTTGCGGATCGGTTTGAACCCCTCGTCTTCCCAACTCAGGAATTTCTTGCCAATCACTTCTGCGGTGTCATTCACTGCCATGAAGGCATCGGGGTCGATTTCGTAGAGATACTGTTTCAACCTCCCGAGTTCGAGCATGTTGATCACGGTGTAAATCACTTCCCTCGGTTCATGATCCAGCCCGCCGTATGCGTGGAAATAGGTAAGACCCCGGTCCATTTTTCGTAGCACCTTGTCTGCCACCTCCTCCGGTTTTTTGGAGATGATGAAAACCGCCTTACGCTGGGAAAACCCGGTTTGGACCCGCTGCAATGCCCAGGAAAAGACATACATGAAAATGCCGGTGTAGAGAGCGATGTCGAGGTCGTAGAGCAGTCCGTTGGCGGCAATGATCACCAGATTGACGAGGATGAAGGTATTGCCGATGGGAATCGAAAATTTTTTCTTGAGGAAGGCACCGAGGATGTCCAAACCTCCCACGGACCCGCCGAAACGCAGGTAAAGCCCGGATCCGGCTCCGGAAAGGATTCCTCCCAAAATCGCAGCAAGCAACGGTTCCCGGGTCGGAATGTTCATGCCTTCCGTCCATTCCAGGTTCAAACTGAGAATTCCCATGCCCATCAGGGAGATGACCAGAAACCTCAGGGAGAAACTGCGGTAACCTAAAAGGAAAAGAGGGAGGTTGAGCAGAATGTAGAGCAGGCTGAGGGAGATCCAGTCTCCGGAAAGTGTAAGGATCAAAAGGCTGATCCCCATCAAACCTCCGGCGAAAAAATTCTGGGGAATGAGAATCCCGCTGACCACCAAGCCGAACATGAAGCAGCCGATTTGGATCATCAACAGAGTGCGCCAGAAAGCAAAGCGGCGGACAAAGTCCGAAAGGTCCTGAAGTTCTTCTTTAAAGGAGTTCATCGAAAAGTTGAGTTTGTTATTTGAAGTAGCGTGTTTTGAGAAGTCTGGAATTTACAAAGCCGTCCCAACAAGCAGGAATGTAGAGGACATCTTAACAGATGCATCGTCAAGAAACTTCATCGATTCTTTGCAACAGCTTGGAGCTTCGGAAATCCCATGGTATAAAATTTTATCTGGAATCAGCATCAGTCTCCTCAATGAACGAAAATCAAACCCCTGCTCCACCTCCTTCGCATTTCATCCGCAAGATCATCGAGGCCGATCTAGAATCCGGCAAGCATCAGCAGGTGGTGACCCGCTTTCCTCCTGAGCCGAACGGGTTTCTCCACATCGGGCATGCCAAGTCGATTTTCCTCAATTTTGGAATGCCACGGGACTATGGCGGCCATTGCTTCATGCGTTTTGATGACACCAACCCGGTCAAGGAGGATGCGACCTATTCCCAGGCGATTCTGGAGGATGTCCGTTGGCTTGGGTTTGACTGGGGAAACCGGCTGACCCACGCATCCGATTATTTCGAGCAACTCTATGAATTCGCCTGTGTCCTCATCCGCCGGGGAAAGGCTTATGTCGACAGCCTGAGCGCAGAGAAGATTCGGGAATACCGAGGCACCCTGACCGAACCGGGAAGCAACAGTCCCTTCCGGGATCGTACCATTGAAGAGAATCTCGACCTTTTCCAGCGTATGCGTGATGGGGAATTCGAAGATGGAAGCCATGTGCTTCGGGCAAAGATCGATATGGCGGCGCCCAACATCCATATGCGTGACCCGACCCTCTACCGGATCCGCAAGGTTTCCCACCACCGAACCGGAAACGCCTGGTGCATCTACCCGATGTATGATTTCACCCACTGCCTGAGCGATGCATTGGAGGGGGTGACGCATTCACTCTGCACCCTTGAGTTTGAAGACAACCGTCCGCTTTACGACTGGGTGCTCCAGGAGGCCGAAGCTCCATGTCTGCCGAAGCAATATGAATTCTCACGGCTCAACCTGCAGTATACCGTTCTCAGCAAACGCAAACTGATCCAGCTGGTGGAAGAGAATCATGTCGGAGGCTGGGACGATCCGCGCATGCCAAGCCTGATCGGCATCCGCCGCCGGGGGTTTCCTCCTGAATCGATCCGCCTCTTTTGTGAACGGATCGGAATTTCCAAGAGTGAGAACAACATCGATTTTTCCGTCCTCGAAGACTGTGCCCGGGAAGTGCTCAATCAGGATGCACCCAGGGCCTTTGCGGTGCTGAAACCGCTGAAGGTGGTGATCACCAATTTTCCGGAAGACCAGGTCGAGATGCTGGATGCTCCGGTTCATCCCCAGAACCCTGAAGCCGGAAGGCGGAGTCTGCCCCTGACCCGGGAAATCCTGATCGAGGAAGATGATTTTCTTGAAGATCCTCCGCGCAAATTCTTCCGGTTGGCACCTGGAAAAGAGGTCCGTTTGCGTTATGGATATGTGATCCGCTGCGATGAGGTGGTTCGTGATGATTCTGGGAAGATTTCAGAACTCCGCTGCACTTACGATCCTCAAACTGCGAAAGGGGCTCAGCCCGAAGGAAGGAAAGTCAAGGGCATCATCCATTGGGTTTCCGCGACCCAGAGCATTCCCACGGAAGTCAGACTCTATGACCGTCTGTTCCGGGAAGCTTCACCCGGCAGCAAACATGAGGACGGAGATTTTCTCAGGGACTTGAACCCGGATTCCATCCAAATCCTGAAAAACTGCCGTCTTGAAGCCGGAATGAAAAATGTCGAGAGGGGAAGCCGTTACCAGTTTGAAAGACTCGGGTACTTTTGTGCCGATTTGAAAAACTCTTCAAACGAACTTCCCGTTTTCAACCGCATCGTCACCCTTCGGGATACCTGGGCGAAACTTGCGAAAAGTGATTAACTGAAAAAATAATCGATTCAACATTCTGAGATTTAAAATGCCTTCTGCAATCAACAATACCATTCTGACGTTAAAAGAATCTGCAACGCTTGGCGTCAATCAAAAAGCCCTTCGCATGAGAAAAGAAGGGGTGGATGTTTGCCATTTAGGTTTTGGTGAATCCCCTTTCCCAGTTCCTGAAATTATGGTGAAAGCTTTGACGCAGAGTGCTGGCATCAAAAATTATTTACCTGGTTTGGGGCTGCCGGAACTCAGGAAGGAGTCCTCTGATTTTTATGCAAGGGAATTCGAAATCCAAAGTTCCTGGGAAAATACCGTGGTGGGTCCCGGAAGCAAGGAATTGATTTTTCATCTGCTAATGCTGCTTGAGGGTCCTTTCATCATTCCTGCCCCAAGTTGGGTCAGTTATGGCCCGCAGGCTCACATCCTTGCTAAAGATACCTACACAATCGCAACGGAGCGAAAAGATTCATATCGTCTGCAAGCGGAAGCCTTGGCCCAATTATGCGGAACCCTGGGAAAGGGGCAAAAAATCCTGATCCTTAACAACCCATGTAACCCCACAGGAGCAGTCTATCCTGATCAGGAATTGCAAGCTTTGGCGAAGGTTTGCCGTGAGGAAGAAGTGATTGTGATTTCAGATGAGATTTACTCTTTGATTGATTTCAGGAAAGAGAAATTCTCGAGTATTGGCCGATATCTTCCGGAATCAACAGTGGTAACTGGAGGAATGTCCAAGGCGTTTTCGGCAGGTGGCTGGAGGCTTGGTTTGGCTTTTGTGCCTGATGCCATGTCGGATATGATCAAACCCTGGAATGCATTGATTTCTGAAACGTTCAGTTGTGTCAATGCTCCAGTCCAATATGCGGCTTTAGAGGCATTTTCTCAATTTGAAGCCCTTCGTCCCCAAATCCAGCGTTTTACCGAGATTCATTCAGTTGCGGGTTCCTATCTTTTCAAGCGTTTCATGCAGATGGATTTAAATTGTCCAGAGCCCGAAGGAGCGTTTTATCTCTTTCCGGATTTCCAAAACCACCAGGAAATTTTAAAAAAACGGGGAATCACCAAATGCCATGAGTTGGTGGATGATTTGTTGAATGCACGGCAGGTGGCCATGTTACCCGGGACAGACTTTTACATGAAGCCTGAAGACCTATGTGTCAGGGTGGCCAGTGTTGATTATTCAGGTGAGGAGGTCCTGGAACATTTCCCAGGTTTGGAACATTGTAACGAGGCTTGGGTTGAACAACGTATGCCCAAATTAAAAACGGCCTGTGACCGAATCCAGGAATGGATTTCCTGAATTTAGATTTTATTCTTATCCAGACTGCTAGAAACTTCCCCCTGCGTATTCCCCCACAACCAGCATGTCATGTTCCGGGTCTTTACAGACAAGAAGATTGCTGATTTCGCTGTCGGTTTCATAAATCATCAGGCAGAGGATTTTCTCTGTTTTTGATCCCAGCAACGGGATCACATCCAGTGCAGGATGATTGATGTCGGTAACGAAATAATATCCTGAATGTTTTGAGCTGTTACCCACATCAAACGAAAGATTGAACTGCTTGATCAGGGCCTCTCTCCAGTACCCGGAATTCTTGCCGCCAGCCGTTTTTTCAGTCAGATCCTTCAGTTTTTGACCGAAGTCTCCCTCAGACTGGTCTGGAACGATTTCTTTGAAATCCGAGTAAGTTGACACGCCCATTCTCAACTCGGGCTCAGCGGCTTTGGAGTCAACTACGAAAAGACCGAAGAACATCAGCAACAATCCCAACAACATCGATTGGAGGAAGCGTCTGTTCCATTGATTTGTTTTCATTGCAAATACCCCATAAAGATGGTCGGCAATGAAACCTGAAAAAATCAACAGGGAAAAAATGAGAAATCCTGAAAAGAATAAATCAGTACTCATGATCTTCCATTTGAAAAAAAGAATCAATCTAAGTCGATCATTCAAGAATAAAGAGAAAAAAAATTAAATCAAACTATTCATTTATTTTGAACATAAAGCATATTTAATT
>LNZD02000170.1 GCA_001469005.2 SAR324 cluster bacterium lautmerah10 | reverse complement strand
TTCTTGAAGCTTCCAGCAAATCAAGTGCGTGCTCTACCAGATTGCGGTCCACCTGATGCTCCTGGTGGATGCTCGGGATTTCTTCTTTTTGCATGGATATTTATGTTACTTCCAATGAATTTTAAGCAATTTTAAAAGCTTGTTTAAAATGAGAGGAAACCATGAAATCTTCTTTTGCTCAAGCCAATCTACTGGCCTGAGGTGAATGATTTGTTCTTGAATTATCAAACTTGAAATAGATGAATTGAATGCCCAATTATGATAATGATTGGAAATTTCTTTTTAAAATCTGGAGGAATAAATTGCCTTAATAGTAACCTGTGAAACTGAACATCTGAATTTTTTTAAGATCAAGACTGGTTTTAAAAATTCAGATCTACGTAGGGGTAAATATTAAAGAATTACAGTGACATGCTCATCATTCGTAAGTCTTTCCCCGGGCAAGGATATCCTCGGTTCCAAGCAGGTGTTGAAGTTGCGAGAAGTTCAGCATGTCTTCCATGAAGGGTTCGGTGGTACCGTGTTTTTTCAGTGATTCAAAATACCTTTGCCCGAGTTTGGCCATGGCCCTTACAAATCCTCCGGGAAAGATAACAAGGGAATAACCGATTTCCTCGAGTTCGGGTGCCGAAAGCAAAGGCGTTTTTCCGCCTTCCACCATGTTGGCCATGAGCAGGGTTTTCGACCCGAATTGTTCGTTGACCAAACGCATTTGGTCGGAAGAAGTCAAAGCTTCGACAAACAGGATATCGATTCCCGTTTCCAGGTAGTGTTCCGAGCGTTCCAAGGAGGCTTCCAGTCCTTCGGATGCCACCGCATCGGTCCGGGCAATGATCAGGGTTTCTTCGGATCGTCGGGCATCCAAAGCGGCTTTCAACTTACCGGTCATTTCACGAACCGGGATGACCGATTTGTCCCGGAGGTGGCCGCAACGTTTGGGAAAATCCTGATCTTCCAACTGGATCGCAGAGGCACCACATTTTTCAAAAAGCCTCACAGTCCGCTGGGTATTGATGGCATTGCCGTATCCAGTGTCGGCATCGACAATCAGGGGGAGTTCACTTTTTTCCCGGATCAGGCTCACCGTTTCCGCAACTTCGGTCATCGTTACCAGTCCGATGTCTGGGCTTCCATGCCGGGTATACGCCAGGCTGGCACCGGAGAGGTATGCAGCATCAAAACCGGCCTTTGCAACCATCATCATCCCGAAGGCATCACAAATGCCCGGGGCAACGAGGATTTCATCAGAATTTAATCTTTCAGCGAGTTTCATCGATTTCCCTGCTTCAATTTTTTTTCAAGATGGGGAACCAACCCTCCGTCTTCGAGCATCTGCAACAGGAATTCCGGAACCTTTTTACAGGAAAGTTGCTCTCCCGTGGTCTGGTTTAAAACCATCCCTTTTTTGGGATCAGGAAGTATCAGGTCTCCTTCGCGGATGTTATCTCTTTCTTCACATTCCAGAACCAGCAGTCCGAGATTGAACGCATTTCGTTGAAAAATCCCCGCAAAACTTTCTGCAATCACCGTGGTGACACCAAGTTGGAGAAGGCTTTGGACAGCCTGTTCCCGTGATGATCCCGCACCAAAATTCCGCCCTCCGACCACAATGTCTCCAGATTGAACCTGTTTTGCAAAATCAGGATTGAGACGTTCCAGACAATGGCTGGCGAGTTCCTCCAAAGAGCGTTTCATGTAGGCTCCCGGAGCCATCTGATCGGTATCGACATCATCCCCGAAAATCCAGCTTCTTCCAGGTTTCATCAACTTGCTCCAAGAAAATTTCGGGGATCACTGATGTAGCCTGTGATTGCGGTGGAGGCAACGGTCATGGGAGAAGCAAGGTAAACCTCTGAGGATTCATCCCCCATCCTGCCTTTAAAATTACGGGCCGTGGAGGAGAGGCAAACGGTTCCTTGTCCCAAACGTTGAGGGCCATAACCCGCGCATAGTCCACAACTGGTAGGAAGAATTTTGGCTCCTGCGTCTTCCAGGATTTTCATCACCCCTTCTTTCCTGGCTTCGTGGAAGTCCCTTTTTGAAGAGGGGGCAACCCAAAATTCGATTCCGGATTGCACCCTGTTTTCTTTGAGAATGGAGGCTGCAGCCCGACGATCATGCAGTTTGGCGCCGGTGCATGCACCAAGGTAAAGCACATCCGGACGGATAGCGTTGTATTCCGAAACAGAAGCCGCGTTTGCTGGACTGTGAGGCGCGGCAACTTGAGGCTCCAGTTGGTCTGCATCAAAGCGATGGTATTCGAAATCCGCATCTGGATCAGTTTGCCATGGTTCGACTGGATCGCTCTCCGATCCATGGTCCTCAAGCCATTTCATGGTGGTAGCGTCCGGTGCAATCAATCCGGCCTGGGCTCCGAGTTCGGCGCTCATGTTGCTGAGGGTCATGCGTTCCTGCATGGATAACTCCGAAACGGCTTCTCCACAGTATTCGACTGCCTGATAACGGCCTCCATCCATTCCCAACCGGCCGCAAAGGAAAAGCATCACGTCCTTGGCCATGACCCCTTTCTGGAAAGTCCCTTCCCATTCAATCCGGATCGTTTCGGGAACCCGGATCCATATCTCTCCAGTAGCGAGCACCCCCGCCATTTCCGTGGCGCCAATACCGAACATGTAGCAACCGAAGGCTCCACCTGTGGGAGAATGACTGTCTCCCCCGACTGCAAACATCCCCGGTTTCAAATATCCGTTTTCCGGCAGGACCACATGGCAAATCCCCTCCTCATCATGGAATCGGGCCACTCCCTGCTTTTTCACCCAGTCACGTGCCAAATCCAGGATTGCTCTCGATTCAGCATCAAAAACCGGGACATAGTGATCGGTGACCACCACCAGTTTTTCCGGATCCCAGACCTCCACCCCGAGCCGCTCAAGGATTGGCGCCACCCTGCGCGGACCTCCGGAATCATGGATCATGGCAAGATCCACCGAGCCGATTTCAATTTCACCAACCGCGACTTCTGCTTTTCCTGCAGCTCGGGCAATGATTTTCTGGGCCAGGGTTTGGGGCAAGGAGTCCTTTACATTTTGTGGTCGGATCATGCAGAATTCTTCCACAGTCCAAGGTTGAGTGACAAGAGCATTTCATAAAAAATGAAAGATATGAATTTACAAATGAATATACTTAGATTCATAAATAGTGCTGAAGAAATCGGCTGGAAAGAAGCAGTCAGGGAACGGGATCAGGGGATTTTTGATTGGACGGAAAAGCGTCCTGTTCCGTAAGTGAAACTATCAAATCATACAGGGCCCATGGAAGAAGTTTACGAAATCCACGCATTGCGTTACGGAAGCAATCAAAATCGAACCAGACAGGAAAATTTTCTGGAAACCGTCGATGACCACGACTCAGCGATGCCCCTGGATTATTTTGTCTGGCTGATCCGAAATGAAAACCGGGCGGTGGTGGTCGATACGGGATTTGACCACATTGAAGCAAAAAAACGGGGGAGGACCATCTCGGCCCTGCCTTCGGAGAGACTGGCCCAGTTGGGAATCGATTCCAAAAGGGTTGAGGATGTGATCATCACCCATCTTCATTATGATCATGCAGGAACCCTCAAGGATTTCCCCAATGCCCGTTTTCATCTCCAGGAAACCGAAATGCAGTTTGCCACGGGTCCCTGGATGCTCGAGGATGCAGAACGTTTTGCCTATTCCGCAGACCATGTTGCGGAACTCATCCATTGCCTTTTTGCAAAGCGGGTCAGGTTTCATCAGCAGGATGGAGAGGTTGCCCCGGGGATCACCGTTCACCGTATGTCCGGACACACCATGGGGATGCAGTCGGTGAGGGTGCGAACGAGGCGCGGATGGGTTTTGCTCGCTTCAGACGCATCGCATTATTACGAGCACTGGGTCAAACGAATTCCCTTTTCCATCTGCTGGTCCCAGGAAGCCCTGCTTTCAAGTTATCATCAATTCGAGAAACTTGCCGAAAGTGAGGATCATGTCATTCCCGGGCATGACCCCCTGGTGAGGCAACTCTATCTCCCATCCTTAAAAGAAGCCGGGGACGAACTGGTCAGATTGGATCTGGAACCGAAACAGTCCCTGCGGGATCTTTTTTCTTGAGTTGCTTGATCCAGTTATTGCGGTCCCCTAAGCCTGGACACGTTTGTTTCAACAATCATCGATTCGACCACCCTTGTTGAAACGAGTTTTGATGATTATTTCCGGGTTCCTGCTGCTCATCCTGGTTCTATTGACCGGGCCGCTCTGGGTTTATCTCAGTGGACAATTGGATCTGAAGACCCACTGGAGTTCCGCCAGCAGAGAAAGCACCGGCACGGCACCATCACCACAAATGTTTCCGGAAGCTTCAGTCAGGGTTTATTATGCCCGATCCTTCCATTGGCGTGGAGCATTCGGCGTTCACAGTTGGCTGGCAATCAAAGAAAAAAACGGATCGTCCTACCAGATCTTCCAGGTGATCGGCTGGAGGCTGTTCGGCAATCATTCATCGGTGGATGTCCATTGGGGAGACCCGGCCCGTTACTGGTATGGTGAAAAACCCATCCTGCTCGGAGAAATTTCCGGGGCCGATGCGGAGAAGGCCATTCCGAAAATCCGTGATGCCGCCGAGAATTATCCCTATGCCTGGAATTATCG
>LNZD02000169.1 GCA_001469005.2 SAR324 cluster bacterium lautmerah10 | reverse complement strand
AACTGGAGTTTCGTATGAAGCGAAGTACTTTTCCCAAATTTATTCTCTGCTGAACCGAACAGAAAGAGGCTCTCACTGGTTTTCACAAATCCTTCAGAACCGGAAGAAGCAGCATCACTCTTGCTGCTGATCACATTCTGCCCAAGCCCGGAAGTGAAGGAAAACCCCCAGAGGTCGCGATCCTGGTAATCAAGGCCGAACTGACGGAAAAGGATTTCCTGGGAAGCCAGGCTACGGTTCTGCTGTCGATCTATTTTTAATAGGCCCTTAAAAAACAACTTCTGGATTTTGCCTAAGGGAAAATGATAACTGAGGGACAGTAAAAGTTCGTTTTTTGAAGCACTCCGCTTGGTTGAACTTTCTGGTACCAACAACATGTTATCGCTTTGGACCTGTCCCAGGATGAGAACCAGGTCCACCGGAAGAGGTTCACGCGGTTGAATGGTTTGGGGAGGGTTGTAAGTGAGCAAAATTGGTTGACGTATTTCTGCGTCCCGTGTCTGAACAAAGATTTCAAATGTGTTATCGCCAGGTAATAGCTGGTAAGGCACTTCGTATTCCATGAAATCCAAACCGGGACGGATCATCTGGGCATATCCATTGACTTTGACAGCGAGAATCGGGCTGAAGGCACTGACCTGGAAACGAAGCTGACCTTCAGGTTTTTTGACAATTCCCGGTGACAACCGAATGATTTGAATCTCCTTGAGTTTCTCTGGATCGACATCCTCCTGCTGGAGAGTCGAAAGATCCTGGAGTCCTTCCAGAGATTCTGAAATGGCGGGATTTTCCTGAACAGGGTTGTTTGAAGAAGAATCTTCCTCGTCCTTAATTTGCGCCCAGACGGAAACAGTCTGCAAAAGGACCAGACACAGAAACCATTTCAGGAAGAGGAATCTTTTCAAGATCTTCTGAAGATTCAGACAGGAAAGAATGTTTCGTGAGGGTTCCGGAGCAAGGAATTTCAAAACCATCGGATTTCTGCATCAGATGTCATTCCTGTTCAGGAAAAAAACGGCGGATTTGTTCTGATGCAGCGGGACGGGCAAAAATCAGATCCACTCTACGATTGGCCTTCCTCGCCTCTTTCAGCACCTTACCTAGTTTTCGCTGTCCTGTTTCGCTGGTGTAGCTGACGCGGGGTCTTGTATCGGCATGTCCGGTTATGGATATCAAATCCGGATCATAGCCATTTTTTTCGATCATGAACACGCCGACATTGGTCGCCCTGGCCACCGAAAGTTCCCAGTTGTTGGCATACTTGAGCTTTTTGCCCATGGGAACATCGTCTGTATGGCCTTCGACCCTGATCACATCTCCCTCTAGTTCATATCTTGTGCGGATTTCCCGCAAGAAACGGCCCAGGTTCTCGAGATGTTTCTGCTTCAGATCCGCCGATCCGCTTTCAAACAAAAAATCCGAAGGCAGACTTAAAATGCACCTGGACTTACTCGCGTTTAATTCAAAGGACGCAAAGACACCTCGATTTTCCCTCAAAAAGCGGTTGATTCCACTGCAGTCCTTCATCTCAAGGGCTCCGATGATGGTGTTGACCTGCCTCCTCAAACTCCCAGCTTGGACATTTCTCAGTTGATTCTCCTCCATTTCCACGATCAAGGTTCGGGTTGCATAAAGCGGAACATCCTCTTGAATGACATCCAAGAGAACGGACCCTTTTTCGGTGAAGGGATAGATGGTAATCTTTGGTGAGTCAATCAGTCTGAAATCGACTCCCTCTTTGGCCGAGCCTAGAAACCTGAGAGGGATCTCACTCTTGAGCCCGCTGATTCGGTTCATCTTTGCCGTAATGGAAACCCTCCCCTCATAAATTTCCCTTCTCTTTAGAGAAAACTCAGCCTCCGGAGGTAATTCATTATCCTCGATGACCACATTTTGTGAGATGATTGCGCCCCGGTCGACATTTCCTCTTACATTTCCAATTTGCACCAGAATCGATTCAGTCGATTCATAGAGTTGATCATCCACCAGGCAAAGGTAGGTCGAACCAGATTTTTCTCCCTCAGGAATGATGATGCTTTCATTCGGAAGGAGATAATCAAAACGGTTCAATGCATCCTGCTGTTGAGTCAGACCTTTCTCGTTGCAGAGAGCAGGATTGACAGGCCCCTTTCTGGCGGAACCCGCAAAAAAAAGAGGAACTTCAAGGTCTTCGAGTAAAGGCTCACTGAGATGTACCCTGATTTTTGCGATTCTGTCACTTTCCTGGACCATCATGTCTGAAACACTTTCCAGAATGATTTGGTTTTTGAATTCTGCAGCGTTTTTATCCCCGAGGAGTTTTTCAATCTGCTCAACCAGAAGGGCTTCTGAGGAAAATTTTTGATCTTTGAGGGTCTGAATCGATGAAAGGACACTGAGTGGCATCACCTCACCAAGAATTCTCAATGCATTTTCGGTAATCTTGAATTGAGTATCCAGATTGACAGCAGGTTTACTGAAAAGTGAGAGGTAGACAAAAAAGCAGAACAGAAGGGTGATCAGGTCCGCGAAGGTAATTAACCATCGTACCTCCCCGGTTTTCTTTTTTTTCTTCCCCAGCATCTTAACTATTTCGATACGAATTTAGCCGTACTGCCGGTCAAAGTCCTCTCTTTTGGAGGGCAGGAAGAGAGAGAGTTCCTGGAGCATATTGTATGGGGACTCACGGCGTGCAATACACTGGACACTCTCACGAACCATTTCCATCAACACCCGGTTTGATTCCTTGAGTTGTTTTCGTTTCGAAGCCAAAGGCTGAATAATGAGGTTGGAAATGATGACACCATACAGTGTGGTTAGCATTGCAATGGACATCGACTGCATGACTGCACGGACACTGCCGGTTTCTGCAAGCATTAGGACCAATCCAACGATTGTTCCCATCATTCCGAATGTACTCATGAAATCCAGGATCTCGATTTCTTCGTCTGCACGATGCTCATACATTTCAATTTCTGATCTTAATATGCTTCCCAGCATCTCCTCAGGCACCTGTTCCCGTATTATTAGTCCTTCCACCCAACGTCGCATGAAAGGATTGGTGATGCTATTCAAGTCTTCATTCGTCAAACGCTTGCCGTTGAAACGTTTTTCTCCAATTTTCCGGGCCTGTTCGTAAACTTCTTCCGCCTCCATTTCTGAATGATCCGCAGAAAAAACCTTTCCCACACTGCCAAAACTTCGAAGCGTCTTTTGGTAAGGATACGCAATAAAAGTAGCTGATAAAGTTCCCCCAAAAACAATAAATATGGACTTAAGGTCCAAAAAACGTGTGATCTTGAGGAGGATATTCATGGCGGTATTTTCCGATTCATAGGAGTCACCCAAAATCAGAGCGAGATTGGACCATTCAATCGGCCAGAGGATGCCCATCAGAATGAACACGGTACCGGAGATAAAACCCAGGATGGTGCCTAGTTTTTCAGTATTTCTTTTTTCCATGAAAGGATCTTAAAAAGTTCATTTCAAATCGTGACTGATGAAAGAGATAAGTGTGGCATGCTAGCCACCCTGCAGTTTTTCCCACATTTTACTGCTGGCACTATTCTTACTGACCTCGAGATGGACAAAACGCATGAATTGTCCTCGATGGAGATCACGGGTTTTTTCAATTCTTTGACGATTTTCCTCTTCTTCCTCACGTTGTTTTTCAAGATTTTCCAACTGTTCCTGATAATAATTCCGAGTGTCTTCGGTGTATTCATGAAGAATTTTTTCCCGGATCGAATCTTCACAATCCAATAAAATATAGGGCACAGAGACCCTGGCACCGGTGCTCAACCTCGATCTTTCGAAGCGCTCCATCACCCGACTGATCATCTCGGTATTCACATCCTCTCTATGATGAAGGTTATCAAAAGAAATACTTCTCGCACGTATTTCTCTGAGAGAATTTTCGGCCTTTCCTGCCAATTCCGGATTACGGGTGGCAAGCCCGTCTTTGCTATCCAGAATCTGATCCCAGACTTTGGAATCAAGGTGCCCTGAGATCTCACCGATTCGGTCCATTCCGTCAAAATCTACCGGCAGTTTTGCCGAAGCATCCTTGAGTTTTTCACTCAGTTGTTCCAACTGACTGGGAGAGGCTTCCACCTCCTTCAAAGAAAGAACTGCGGCCAATGCATCCAATTTGGGAAGTTGCTGGATGAGTTGTGAAATATCCTCTGAGTTCATCTGGGTAAAGACCATCGCCTGGTACTGAGGAGGGATTTTCTGCATCAAAGCAACTTGTTTGTTCAGGGGAAGGCGTCGAATGAAACCAAAATAATCGACTTTTTCTTCATCATCTGTTTCGGAAGTAACATCTTCAATGGTATCAGCAGGGCCCAGATCCTCAGGCCTGTCGCTTTCTTCCGGAGCCATGCCTTCAATCGCGGAAGCAACTTTGTCTAATGAACCCTGTAGCGGGTGATCTCCTGATTCTTCGGCTTTTCCTGTTCTGGAAACCAATAGGAAGACTCCTCCCATGCCAAGAAGCAGAAGTATCAGGAGTACCATCAACAACCATTCGATGGTCTCGATGCCGGAGTCCGAAGCCAGTAAATCCCTTTCAATCAATTGATCGATGCCGATCATTTCATATCCGGAGGGGAACGCAGTACTGATTTCAGCCGCGTTTTTTAACTTCTCTCCTGCCGCATCAGTTCGGTCTTCTCGCAGGTCCTCACGTGCACTGACCAGTAGATCAAGATATTCAACCAGCCGCTGGGAAAAATCCTGCCTTTCGATTTTCAGTTTTTCTGTCAGCACGGATTGTTCAAACCGATCCTGAGGTTCCAAAGCATTGACTTCTCCGCGGACCCGCATTTCAACCTGATCCAGGTCGATTTCCTGGTTGACTGTCAGGATCACCGTCCTGTAACGAAAAACAAGATTACTCTCCGACTGGCTTGTTGCGATCTTGACACCTGGAACAAGGTTTGAATCTTCCTGCAACGCTTCGCTACTCAGCAGAGAGTGTTGGATCACTGAAACATCAAGGTAGTCTTCAGGAAGGGCTTTCTGCAGGATTCCATGGATTTGGTTTTTTAATTCCGGGTCCGGTCGGCTACGAATCAGATATTCCGCAGTTACAAGGGAGTAACTGAACGAGAAGATAAATACGATGATTAGAGCACGGCTACTAAATCTATGCATCATCCAACCATATTGACTTCGAGAATCGGAAAAACGGACATACTTTGATCCATGAATCTATCTATGGGCGAATAGTCCTTTTAAAAACAGAAGGTACATCATGCTGCAGTCGTAACTGATTTTTAAAATTTACTTTCAGAAAAAGAGGGTTTCAACAATCATAATGATTTGAAGAATTTCTTAAGCCCGAAGTTACTTGAAAAGCATGCAAAAAATAAATTCAAAAATATTCTGCCATTTTCAAAGATATTTTGCTGTCTAATTAATAGGCCGTATCTAATATGCCCTGAATAAAATGAGTTCAACTCATATTCGTTAAGCGCACCCTTGAATGTCAACCCACTTTTGAATCATGTTTTCGACAAGCCAAACAAGCCATCAGGGGGGACTAATGAAATTCACTCATCATGTTTGAGAAACAGAAAAAACTTCATCATGTACCATTCAAGATTCACATTAAGAATGCTTAAAAATAAATGTTTTTCAGTGACCTAGATCAAACGGGATGGAGGCTCTCACTCCAGGAACCACCAAAAAGAATCGTCTCCCTTGTTCCATCCCAGACTGAGTTGCTTCATAACCTTGGCGTAATGGATTATTTGGTGGGAAGAACCAAATTCTGTGTCCATCCCAATGAAATTCAGACTATTCCTGTCGTAGGCGGGACCAAGCAAATCAACCGGGAAAGACTGTTGGAAGTCAAACCGGATCTTGTCATTGGGAATCATGAGGAAAATACCAAGGAGGATATTGAGTGGATCAGGAAAAGCTTTCCAGTCTGGCTCAGCAAAGTCAACAGCCTGAAAGATGCCTTCTCAATGATTCATTCAATAGGACTTCTAGTGAATCGATTAAAGGAAGCTCAGCGGATAACGGAGAAAATAAAAAGAGTCATTCCAAAGAAAATAAGCTCTCCAAAGTTGTCAGCTGCATACTTGATCTGGAACAAACCCATGATGGTTGCAGCAGGAAACACCTTTATTGACTCCATGTTACAAACCGTTGGAATCCAAAACGTTTTCTCAACATGGGAACGATATCCCGAAGTAGATGATGAAACAATCCGGCATTCCAATGCAGATTTGTTACTGCTTTCCAGTGAACCCTATCCTTTCCGTGAAAAACACAGAAATGAATTTCAAAAACGCTTTCCAGAAATTCGGGTATGTCTTATCGACGGAGAAATGTGTTCCTGGTATGGAAACCGTATGCTCAACGGCCTGATATATCTGAATCAACAATTGTCAGAATGGCAAATGATGCAGAATCTGCCAAAACCTTAAAGGAACCGAACTTGCACTATTTAGTTTGTTAAGCTAAGAATGCATATAAATTAATTTTTCTTCCTCGTATTTTTGGAATGAAACCATTCGTCATTTTGGGGTTACTGATCATCTTTCCGCTTCTTCACAGTTGTGGAATGTTTGGCGGAGCAGAACCTGAAATTACCAAAGAAGAACCTGCTGTTACAGATTCCTCAGGTTCAGATACACAAGAAAATTCGGAAGCTAATGCCGAGGAAATCGAAACCCTTAAAGATGAAGAATATCGAAAAGAAATTGAGGCAAAGGAAGATAAAATAGAGGAAATTCTTGCAGAAAAAGACGCTTCTGAAGATGTGGAAAAGGAAGAACTTTCCGATGAAAAATCACAAACAGAAGAGCCCACCACCGAAACTGATACAATAGAACAAGAAACGAGCGAAAATGAATCCTCCAGTGAAGATTCAACTGAAGGTAGTTCTCTGTTGGGGTTGATATTCGGTTCGGATGATGATGAAGAAAAATCAGAAGATCCAGAAGTCAATGAAGAGGTTGAACAGGAGGAGGAAACCCCTTCAACCTGGTCAAAAGTAAAGGGATTTTTTGAAGTCAGTGCAAGTGAAGACGTTCCGGACCAGGAAGAACCTGATACCTCGGTCATAGCCTCGAGTGACCCGGAGGACTCAGATGATCTGTGCGAACGAGCTCCTTCCCTGATTCTGGAAATGCGTAAACAGTTGATGGAAATGGAGGCTTTACCCGACCCCAGACTGAGGGATTCCAGGAATGATGAACTTTTTCCCACCATCTACTTTGATTTTGACCAAAGCCTGATCAAACCAGATTTCAAAGACCAACTTCAGAATCAGACACCATGTATTTTAGAGCAACTCGAGAAGAACGAGGATTTGATCGTTCAGGTGGAAGGTCACGCGGATGAACGAGGTAATGACGAATACAACATCGCCCTAGGACACCGACGTGCTAATTCTGTGCTCGGACTGGTCAAGGTTTATGTCACCGATCCCTCAAGAATCCAAACCATCAGTTACGGCGAAGAATTTCCTGCCGTCCAGGGTTCCAACCGTGAAGCCTGGTCAAAAAACAGAAGAGTTGTTTTTACGATACTATTAAAATCGCAATAGTATTGAATGAATGCGATTGCTCAGTTGGTTCTCTCCGACCTCGGCCCCCTGGCTTTTTCGGTTCTGGCTCTGTTGTTTTTTAGTTCAATCAGTGTCTGGATTGTTTTTCTGCTAAAAACCTTAAGCCTGATTCGCGGGCTGTATCTTCAGAAAAAAGCAATCAAACTGCTGGAACGCATTCCACGCCAGGAAGAACTCCGTCTGCGCTTTGCCGCCATGCCGGATAATCCTCTGAAGGATCTTTTTGAAACCAGTGATGAGGAGTTATCCAACTTTCTCAAAAGTTCACCGATGGCTGGGCATCATCGTCGGGGTGAGTTGATGGAATTGCTGGAACGGACCATGGAAGCAAAAATCCTAATGGCGGAAAAAGGACTCCAACGGGGCCAGGCTTTTCTTGCTACCATCTCCGTCACTGCCCCGTTTCTCGGTTTGTTTGGAACGGTGATCGGAGTGATCGACACCTTCCAAAGTATTGCTGAAATGAACTCGGTCGATTTGGCTGTCATCAGCCCGGGCATTGCCGAAGCCTTGATTGCCACGGCAGCAGGACTTTTTGCAGCAATACCCGCAGCCTTGAGTTACAACCTGTTTCGTGCCCTCATCCGCAGCATGACCGAAACCATGGATTATTTCGCCCTCCAACTACTTCGACGCATGCAGCATTCCCTTTTATCGGTCAATGAGAAAGTTTAGGCATTCGCGGAGGCTGCAAGGAGATTTACTCTCGGAGATCAATGTTACTCCTTTTGTGGATGTCCTGCTGATTCTGCTGGTTGCATTCCTCATCTCAGCACCCCTTTTGACCCATTCGCTTCCCATCCGTCTTCCCAGCGGTAAACTCAACCAAAGGTCCCCTGAATTTGAAAACGTGCTCAGGGTCAGTATTGACGGGAAGAAGAACATCATCCTGGACGAAGAAGTATTCAGCCTTGAATCCTTGAAACTCCAACTCCCCCTTCGAGCAGAATGGAAAAACCGTGACAGACCCGTCTATCTGCAAATGGACGAAAGGGTCCCATATGGTTTTCTGATTGAAATGATGATCCTCTTCAAAAATGCGGGTTTCCCACGAGTGGGCTTGGTTTTCCGAAATCAGGAAGACTGATCCCAATCTATTTCTCTCTTCAGGGAGCATCTTCTCTCAGCAGTTAAGGTTTTTGATGAAATTGATGCTAGTTGCCGGCGAAGCTTCCGGGGATGCTCATGGACGAGAACTGTTGAAGGAGTTGAATATCCTGATTCCCGAACTCGAAACCTTTGGAATCGGCGGTAAGGGCATGTTGGAAATGGGACTGCGTCCATACTTCATGCTCGACACGATGCAGTCACATGGGATCACAGAACTTCTATTCCACCTTCCCAGGCTCTATCGAACGCTTCGCTTGATGCAGGAAGCCTTAGAGTCCGAAAAGCCTGATGCATTAGTCCTCATTGATTACCCGGGTTTCAACCTAAAACTTGCAGCCCAAGCCAAGAAACTGGGGATTCCTGTTATCTTCTTCAGCAGTCCCCAGATTTGGGTTTGGAGAAGTGGAAGAATCAAGAAGATCAAATGCATGGTGGACTTGATGCTCGTACTCTTCCCTTTTGAGGAAAGAATATACCAAAAAGCGGGAGTAAAGGTCCGTTGGGTCGGCCACCCTTTGCTGGACCAGGAACCCTCTACCGAAGAAATCGTCAAGTTCCGTGAGCAGTATGAATTGGATAATGAACAGACGGTTCTGACCTTAGCCCCGGGAAGCAGACCCAGTGAAATCCAAAATCACCTCCCGGTATTTCTGCAAAGTCTCGCTATCTTAAAGAATGAAATTCAAGATCTGAAAGTGTTGATGCCGGTTGCAGAAACCATTGAAATCGGACTCATTGAAAGCATGATTTCAAGCTCTCCCGTGAAGATCAGATTGGTTCAGAATCAGTTCCCCGTTTTGGTGAGGGTTTCCCAGTTGGCGATAGTTGCCTCGGGAACGGCTTCGCTTCAGACAGGCTTGGCATTGACTCCCAGTATTATCATCTACCGGGTCTCGAACATGACATACTGGATTGCCCGAAAACTGGCAAAAGTACAGCATATCGGGATGGTCAATATTCTTGCCGAAAATGAAATCGTACCGGAATTGCTGCAGCAGGACTTCACTCCTGAACGTCTTGCAGAGGAAGCCATCTTGCTCTTGAAGGATCAGGATCGCCGTGCCACGATGATTGGTCATCTGAAACAAATCCGAAGTCTTTTGGGGGAACCGGGCGCGTACCAACGTGCGGCAAAGATCCTTGTGGATCAACTCAAACCAGCCTGATTCCCGCATAAATCATCCAGCCCATTCAATTTTTTCTGATGCCGAATCCGGAATTGAAAATGAAACAAAGCAGTTTCCTGGATCAAGTCAATGGTTCAACGGAAGCAACGGTGGGTAAGGTTTTTGAGCAGCAAATGGGGATTGATGAAAGAGTTCTGGACCGATTGCTGAACCGTGCCCTTGATCAGGGTGGAGATTTTGCCGATCTTTTTTTTGAATACAGTCTCCGTCATTCGGTGGTGATGGAAGAAGGAATCATCAAAAATTCGGCGGTGGCAATCATCAGCGGACTTGGGGTGAGGGTGGTTGAGGGAGATCAGACCGGCTATGCCTACAGCGAGGATCTGAATTATGATGCCATGCTCCATGCTGCCGGCACTGCATCAGCCATAGCTCACTCCGGCCAAGTCAAAATTAACGAGGCAAGACGCTTCAATCAACAGAACGTTAAAAATCACTATCCTGTTCTGAAGACCATCAGCGACCTTGAATTGACCAGCAAGATCGGATCTTCAGAAGGTGTTATCCTTCGCGACACCCGTCCAATGTTCCGCTTCAATGTCCACTCCATTGCCCAGGAAGGGGATCAGATCCAAAATGGAACGGCTGGTGTTGGAGGACGCGTCGGATTGGATTTTCTGGAATCCACCGACCATCCCATTGAAGTCGGAAGCAAATCGGCGCAGGAAGCAATCCTGCTGCTCGGCGCCAAGCAGGCGCCATCCGGACCAATGCCTGTCCTCTTGGGCCCTGCCCAATCCGGAATTCTTCTACATGAAGCGGTTGGGCATCCTCTGGAAGCGGATTTTAACCGCAAGGGGACATCCGCATACAGTGGCAGGATGGGAGAAAAAGTGGCCTCAGAACTTTGCACCATTTATGATGCGGGAACGGTGGATCATGATCGTGGCGCTCTCAATTTTGATGATGAAGGAAGCCTCACCGGAGAAAATGTACTGATCGAACGAGGCACCCTCCGGGGTTACATGCACGACCGCATCAGTGCGGATTATTACAAACTGAATCCTACCGGCAACGGCAGACGTGAATCTTACGCGCATTACCCCCTGCCAAGAATGACCACCACGTACCTCGCTAACGGCGATACAGATCCTGAAGACATCATCCGTTCCGTCAAAAAAGGAGTTTACTGTGCTTCATTCAGTGGCGGTCAGGTTGACATTTCCAATGGGGATTTTGTTTTTGTCCCAACCACTGCATGGCTTGTAGAGGATGGTCGTTTCAGCCATCCGATCAAGAATTTCACCCTCATCGGCAACGGACCTGATGCAATGTCGAAAATCAGTATGGTCGGTAATGATTTTGCCATCAGTGAGGGCATTTGGACCTGCGGAAAAGACGGGCAAAGTGTCCCGGTCGGAGTGGGACTCCCGACGGTGCTGATTTCGGAAATGACCGTTGGCGGAATGTAAGAGGCTGAGGCTTTTTTAATCTGATGAAAAAAGCCCTGCAAAAATCAAAATTTCCTCGCAAAAAAACACAATAAAAGGAAACCCGCTTGATTGAACGCTATCTGAACATTGCCAGAGAGGTTATAGATTTATCGCTTAAACAGGGGGCCGAACAGGTTTCTGTTTCTCTGGCCAATGCCACCTCCTTCCAGCTTGAAGTCAGAAACCAGAACATTGAAGCCCTGAAAGAAGCGGGTTCTTCCGGAATTCATGTCACCCTCGCCAAAAACCAGAAGCGATCCACTCTTTCTTCCAATGATTTCAGACTTGAAACCCTGGAACCTCTAATCCGTTCCACCTTGGAAGCCCTCCCCTTGATGGGCGAGGATCCTTTTTATACCCTTCCTGATCCAAAACTTCAGGGGAAAGCGGAGATCGACCTTCAATTCCGTGATCCGAACTTTGAAAAAATGGCCTCTAACGAAAAAATTAACGAACTGATGCTTTTGGAAAAAGAGGCACTTTCCATAGATTCCCGGCTTCAAACCGAAGAAATCTCTTTTTCAGATTCGATTTCCTACATGGTTCACGGAGACAGTAACGGTTTCCTGGAGGGCTGCAGTAAAACCCTTTGCAGCCTAGGAGTTTCTATGTTTGCAGAAGACGGAGGGGAAGAAACTGAAGGATCATCTCAGAGCTTGAATACCGGACGTAAACAATCGGATGGCTGGTACTCCAGTTCACGATTCCGAAAAGACCTGGAATCACGCGAAGATTTGGCACGCAAGGCTGGAGAAAGAACCCTGCGTAAATTGGGCTCGGTCAAACCTAAAAGCTGCGAAGTACCAGTGGTGTTCAGCACCGAAATGGCCCAGAGTTTCCTCGGCAGCCTTGCCTCGGCAATGATGGGGGATAATGTTTTCCGTAAACACTCGTTTCTCAAAGATTCTTTGGGAGAAACCGTTGCCAATCCTGAGATCAGACTCAGCGATGAACCTTTGTTACCGGGCAAACTGGGAAGCCGGCACTATGACAATGAAGGGGTAAAGGCCACTCCGCTCATGTTGATCGATCAGGGGAAACTTCTCAGTTTCATGTGTTCCACTTATTCGGCCAACAAACTGGACCGTCAAAGCACGGGGCATGCGGGAGGAATTTCAAACCTGATGCTCAAACCGGGTAGTTATTCCGATGAAGAACTGATTGCGAGCATTGATAACGGACTGTATCTGACAGGGATGTCAGGACAAGGCGTCAACCTGACCACAGGAGACTATTCCCGGGGTGCTCAGGGGCTTTGGATTCGTAAAGGGAAATTGGCCGAACCGGTTTCGGAATTCACGATTGCCAGTACTTTCCCGGAAATGCTGAAAGGAATCAGTATGATAGGAAGTGAGGTTGATGAACGCAGCACCATTTTGACACCAGCATTTCGGATTGATTCGATGAATATCAGCGGCAGTTAACAGGAAGATTTTATCCGGTGGCAAGCATTCGGTTCAGTGCTTTCTGCGAATGCTGCAGAAGAGAATTGCGGTAATTTTCTCCAGACATCCCTTGCTTCCTCAAATCCTCTGCCGCAAACTTGAGATCTTCAAAATATTGCATCACGGCAAAATCAGAAACTTTCCGGTTTAACAGTTTTTCAGTACCTTCGTACATCGCCACCAACATCGTTTGATGTTCAGAATCTCCTAGCTTTTTCACCATGGCTGAGGTTTCCTGTTCGAATTGCTGACGCATTCCCCGGATCTGATCGAGGGTCCATGTTGAGGAACTGGTCTTGAATTCAATTTTTGATGAAGTTTGCGTTATGGAGGATGGAGTTTGAATTCCTGTGGCTTGAACGCTCATGCTGCTCCTGGAGATGGGGTCCTTAATGCTCATTTCAACCAAACCGGTTGCAATGCAAATCCTGTGAAAGACCGATCATTTTGAAACATTCTTGTGCTACAGCCAAATAAAATTCTAGTCATCCGTTTCAGTTCACTGGGAGATTTGATCCTGACCAGCCCGATTTTCAGGGAATTGAGAAGGATCTTTCCTGGTGCAAATCTGAATCTGCTGACTTCTGTCGGCTTCGGAGATGTGCTGGACAATAATCCTCACCTGGACCGTATCATCAAACATCCTCGAAAAGAAAATTTTGAGCAACTGAACCAACTGATCGATGAATTACAAGCAGAAGAATTCGATCTGATTTATGATGCCCACCGATCGATGAGAAGCCGATGGATTGTGTCCAGATTAACGGCCTTCGGTATGAAAAGAAAACCTGCGGTCTGGAAAATCAATAAGCGCACTTTGAACCGCAAGTTGCTGATTCACCTTGGCTGGAACCGTCTCCAGCAAGGACTCTCCCAAAGGGAACAATGGCTTCTTCCACTCAAGCAGCATGCCCCTCATGGACTTGATGCTTCAACTGAACTGTTCCCAGATCAGGAAGACACCAATCTTATTGAAAAGTTAATGAGTGAGCATAACCTGCTGCCTAGAAAATTTATTGCAATTGGGCCTTCTGCCTCGCAACCGCTCAAGTGCTGGCCCCTTGTTCACTTCACTCATCTGACGGAAATGCTCATTCAATCCGGCTGGAAAATCGTCCTGGTAGGAGGTCCGGATGAGCCTGAACCTGAGCTTTTGGAAGAAGAGTTCGGCGACAAGATCATCAACTTAGCAGGACGATTGAGTCCACTCCAAACTGCGGAATTGCTTCGGAATGCAAAATACCTCGTGGCAAACGATACTTCCCTGGTTCATCTTGCTGAAGCAATGGGGACCCCCTCAACGGCAATCTTCGGCCCTACCGTCAGGGAATTCGGTTATGCTCCTTTTCTTGCCGAAAGCAAACTTATGGAAACAACATTGCCGTTAAGTTGTCGGCCTTGCACTCCCAATGGAAGGGGACTCTGCAAAAATCCTGAAACTCTGGTTTGTCTTGAATCGGTTACTCCAGAAATGGTATTCGAATCCCTTGGATTAAAAGACGAACCAAGTCATTCATGAT
>LNZD02000168.1 GCA_001469005.2 SAR324 cluster bacterium lautmerah10 | reverse complement strand
CTGTTAGGGAATTCGGTTATGCTCCTTTTCTTGACGAAAGCAAACTTATGGAAACATCATTGCCGTTAAGTTGTCGGCCTTGCACTCCCAATGGAAAGGGACTCTGCAAAAATCCTGAAACCCTGGTTTGTCTTGAATCGGTTACTCCGGAAATGGTATTCGAATCCCTGGGATTATCAGACGAACCAAGTCATTCATGATTTTGCTCTTCAAACACCATAACCCAGACAAAAGTTACGAAAACTCTCAAAGAAGAAAACGATGTTGACCATCTATCATGCCGTGGGCACGCGATCCCTGAGGGTCATCTGGACCTGCGAAGAATTGAAAATCCCCTATCAGGTGGAGACCATCCCGTTTACTGCCGAGTACCGGGCAAGTCAGGAATGGAGGAAGATGAATCCGGTTGGAAAAGTCCCGGTGCTTAAAGATGATGATTTCATCATGTTTGAGTCTGGGGCAATGGTGCAGTACATTCTCGACCGTCATGGGAACGGTCAATTGCAGCCAAAACCAGGCACACCGGAACACGGCCTCTATCTGCAGTGGTGTTGGTTCGCCGAATCCACTTTTGCAAGACCGATTGGTGAAATCGTCAACCACCGCAGGGTATTTGAGGAACACCAACAATCCGACGCGGCCATCAATGAAATGAAAGACAGAGCATCTCTCTGTGTCAAAGCTTTGGATGAAGCCATTGAAGGCCGGGAATTTCTGGTCGGAAATGAATTTACTGCGGCAGACATCATGATGGGTTACAGCATGTTTATTTTTGATAAATATGTCTCTTCGGATCACCACAACCATGCTCATGATTATTGGAATCGTCTCCAACAAAGAGAAGCCTGCAAGGTTGCTTTCACTCTGTAGTTCTTAGGCACTTCTTCATGAGTTTATCCTGCTCGAAAGTTGTCCCGGATGAAGAAATTGACTTCCAGCATAACCCATCTCTTCCTTTCAAAATGCTGAAGGTTATGGGATGACCCAATTCTGATTCCTAGAACTTCTTCATTCATCGACCACCAGCATGAGCCCTCCCAAGATTTGCATCGTTGGGGATAATTGTGTTGATCTCTACCCGGTCCAAACAAAAAAATTTGTAGGAGGAAACGGAGTCAATACTGCTGTCGCAGTCCAAAGGAATGGAATCCATTGTGGATATTTAGGAATCGTTGGCAATGATGAGGACGGGAAACTCATCATTGAAACCCTTCAAAAAGAAAAAATTGACTGTCAAAGGTTGAGACAATCCGAAGGCAAAACTGCCTGGACCATAGTCCATCTGGAGGATGGCGAAAGAATCTTCTTCGAGGATTCTTTGGAGGTTCAAAGAGATTTCGAACTGGAAGAAAAAGACTATCAGTATCTCAAACAATACGATTGGGTGCATCATACCATTTTTTCCAACTGGAACCTGGAAGGAAAAAATCAGTTCCAGGACTATGAAAAAACCATCCTGGAACAGGCATCAAGTATAAAAGAATCAGAAGTGAATCTTTCGATCGATTTTTCTGAACAAAACAATAAGGATTTGATTCAATCTTTAGGACCTATGTCTGAAATTGGAATCTTCTCCAGACCCGGAACTCTTGATTCTGAAATACCTCAAATCCTTCAGTGCCTGCATGAAGCAGGTTTTGCGTTGGTGATCATGACCATGGGGGAACGGGGCGCTGCCGCCTTTGACGGACAGGAAGTGTTTCGTCAATCCGCCCTCGCTGTGGAAGTGATCGACACCCTGGGTGTTGGAGATGCCTTCATCGGATCCTTCCTGTCAAGATTTGTCAAGAATGCATCCATTCCATCAGCATTAAAACATGCAGCAGAATATTCGGCGCATTCCTGCACGATAGAAGGTGCTTTCTGATCATTGATATGAATCCAGGCATGGCTTTGATCAACCTGATATTTCCACCTATTTGAAAGGACTCAGACTTGTATCATTTTAACGAGAAACGGTTTATCAAAGTCATTGACGATGCATTGGGAAATGTTTCAAAGATCGAAAAAACCGTTGATGTACTTTTTGAAAAAGGATTCAAGAATCTTTTTCTGATTGGAGTCGGCGGGACCTATTCCCATTTTCTGCCCATCCAATTCATTTCCGGACAATTGTCCGAGTTGCCTGTCCATGCGGTTCAGGCAGCAGAATTTGTCCTGCAAGGCAACAAGCAGTTTTCTGCGGATTCCTTGTGTGTCTTCTGTTCCAGAAGCGGGGACACCCGGGAAATCGTTGATGCCATCCAATACTGCAACAACGCAGGTGCGACCACCTTGGCCTTTGTCTGTCATGCGGACACCCCTGTCTGCATGGAATCGACCCATCACTTCGTTAGTTTTGCGGAAGATGATCACCTTGCCGAATGTTTTTATTTGCAATTGTATGCGTTTTTATTCCGGGTATTGATGAGGCTTGGGGATTTTCCCAAATATGAAACTTTTGTGGAACAAATTCATGGAATTACCCCCTATTTAATCAAAGCAAAAGAACAGACGGAAGCAATGGCCATTGAGCTTGCTTCAAAACATAAGGACACTGATTACCACATGGTCATCGGGTCCGGTGCGGTTTGGGGGGAGGCCTATGATTATGCCATGTGTATTCTTGAGGAAATGCAATGGATCAAAACAAAATCAATCCATGCCGGAGAATATTTCCATGGCACTCTTGAATTGACCGACGAAGACACGAGCATGATATTGCTGTATGGTGAGGATTCAACCCGCCCCCTGATGGACCGGGTGTATGATTTTGCTAGCAAAATTACCAAGCATATTGCGATTTTTGATACAAAAAAGGTTGAGCTTCCTGTTGATGAAGATTTTCGTCCTTTTCTCTCACCAATGGTGATTTATACCATGCTTGAACGTTTTAGTTGTCATCTGGAAAAGGAAAGGAAGCATCCTCTCACACAAAGGCGATATTATCGAAAAGGAGGATACTGATGAAAACCATTCTCTGTTTCGGAGACTCGAACACCTGGGGTTACAATCCTGAAAACCGACAACGTTTCGGCCCGGAGGAGCGTTGGACAGGGATATTACGAAACAGTTTAGGTGAGGACTATCGGGTGATTGAAGAAGGTCTCAACGGCAGGACAACCTTATGGGATGATCCGATTGAGGGATTCAAAAACGGATTGGACTACCTAATGCCCTGTTTGGAAAGCCACAAGCCCTTTGACCTGATTACCATCATGCTCGGCACCAACGATTTAAAGTGTCGTTTTTCCGTCTCGGCCTTTGATATTGCTGAAAGTGTGGGAGTTTTGGTCCGTCAGGTCCAGCAAAGCCAGGCAGGACCTCAAGAGAATGCTCCCATTCCCCTGCTGATTGCTCCTCCCCCTTTGGCAAAGCTCAAGGAATTTGAAGAGATGTTTAAAGGAGGCAGCGAGAAATCCCAGCTATTCGGAAAGTATTATCGAAAAAAAGCCCTGGAAATGGGTTGTCAATTTTTGGATGCTGCCGAATACATCCAAAGCAGTGACCTGGATGGGATCCATTTTGAAAGAGAAGAACACCGTAAACTTGGCGAAGCCGTTGGTAAAAAGATAAAACAGATTTTTCTTTGACAGAACCGCTCTGGTGCATCCTCCTCCAAGCGGCAATTTTTGATTCAACCTTTTTCAGGATTTGAGATATGGCACATTCATCCACAATGGAAAAACTTGGCAGCCCCGCACCGGATTTTAATCTGAAAAATTGGAACCCGCTTTTACAACAGGAGAGCTATCAATTGGATTCTTTCAAGAATCACCGTTCCCTACTGGTCGCGTTCTTTTGCAATCACTGCCCCTATGTGGTTCATATCCGCGAATCTTTTGTTCATTTTGCAAATGAATATGAGCCGAAGGGATTGGGAGTCGTGGCCATCAGTTCGAACGACATCGAAGCCTATCCCGATGACCGTCCCGAAAAAATGAGTGAGGATGCCCGAAACTATTCCTACTCCTTTCCCTACCTGTTCGATGAAACCCAGGAAGTCGCCAAAGCCTACCGTGCGGCATGCACCCCGGATTTCTTCCTTTATGATGAAAATCGAAAACTGGTCTATCGCGGCCAATATGATTCCAGCCGCCCAAAAAACACCAATCTTGTCACAGGTGAGGATCTGAAAAACGCCGTCGATGCCTTGATCCTGGGCAACTCGATTCCTGAAAATCAGATTCCAAGCATGGGTTGTAACATCAAGTGGAAATCAGGGATGGAGACGGATTATTTCGCGGGATAGATCTTTTTTTGCAGGATTTTATCTTTGGAAGAGAGTTTTCCCGCCCGGACTCTCATTCATCTTTCCGCAGGATCTACTCTTGCCAAAACCGCAGAAATTCATTTGAAACCAACCTATCTTTAAAAAAAAGCTATTCCTCGGCATCCAGTTTTTTACATCGTTTCTGGATATACCATGGGATCCGGGAACCGAAGTTGGATACTGTTTTGCTGAAGCATTTGTATTCGTTCAGAGGAGGAGTGATGCTGGGTGAAATCGGATTTTCCCAACTGGCACGGGCATAGGAGTCTGGAGGATATCGCAGTTTCTTACGGCACCAACTGATGTCAATCAGCCTTGGATTTCTGCCAAATGCTTCCTGGTTCAACGAGTAGCAACCCCTGTTTGCAGACCAAAAAGAGGCATTCGGCCCGATCATTCCTTCTTGATAAACGCGCGGAGGAAGCCTGTTCTGCGAGTTGCTGCAGGCCGTAGTCATGAAGATCAAAATACAAATTAAAATCTCACGGAACCGATTAGACATGGGGCAAGTTATTTTTAGAGAATGGACTTGGCAACCATCAATGAATCCAAAATTTCTCAACTGTGGCCAGTGCTTCAATGACCGTTCTGTTCCGAACTGATATGAACAGGAACTGCGGGCAGTTCTAGCTGAGGACCGGGCAAATCATAAAAATATTCCCTCAGGCTCGCTTCGGTTGTCCAAAATTCTTCCAACGAAATTGAAGCTTTCTGGTTCTGAAGGATGCTCCGTTTTCGCAGACGGACCAGATTTTCTCGAGAGTTTTGATCCATGGTGGGAGATGAAACAACAGGAACTTGTTTTCCGCATTATCCCAGACGAGTTCTTGGGAGGAAAACAATCAATTCCGGATTTGGCGGGAATGCTCTAATGATGCTTCTTCAGGAATGATTGAGGTAATAGCTTTAACCGACGAATCATTTCCTAATCTCTGAAACAAATGTTCTTCACTGACCAACCCGTGGAGACAGGCCTTGCCAAGCAACATCAGCGCGGTTTGATTCAATTCATTTTTCATCGGTACTCTTTCAAAACTATTTTATAGGAACAGAACAGGCAGGCTCCCAGGTAATTTCCGGGAAAACCTGCCTGCCGGGGGTCGGCACCCACCCCTCTAAAAGTTAACCATCCGGTTTTCCAATTCTTCTTCAAGCATTTCGGTGGTTCGGTTGAGGATAGTGATCCATTCCTCAATATCCCGGTCACTGGTATTCTTCAAACGGTGATTCCTCATTTCCGAGGTTTCTCCCAATTGATCTCTAAGAAGCTCAATCCCTGATTTCCTGAATGAAGACGAACCCTGGGATTTGGCAATGATCACTTCAAGCAATCCTGAAAGTGTAGAATCACTGGTGAATTGCATTTTTGGTGTTGTCGTTTTCATACTATTTTTATGACAATTGTTACAATATTAATTTTCGCGTATGAAAGCCCATCTATTTCATCAGAATGACTTTGAATCCAGATTCAAAGTGATTTCCTTCTGGAACTTCGATGGATGCTGATATACATCAGGAAGGAGCCTGAAACTCACAGCATCTTTCAATGAAGGAAGAGCTTTGGGTTGTTTCGGTTGCTTAACTTGATTCATCTTCAACTCCCTGAAATAAGTGTTTATTTCTATAGCTACAAATTTTGTGCCATGGAGTGAAAATTTTTCAGTTTGAAGTTCCCTTAAGAAGGTCTGTCAGTTTGAGCGCATGGAGGATGGTATCGGCTACAGAAATCCCCCCGCGGTAATTCCCGGTAAAATGGAGTCCTGGATGGGATGTCTCAAGTGCGTCCAACTTCGATCTGATTTTTCCGTAACCGACTTCGTATTGAGGAATCGCTTTTTCCCAGAAACGGTGAAAGACATGAACCGGTTCTGCATTTGTACCCAGCATGGATTTCAGTTCCTTGAGAACTAATTCCTGCAATTCCTGTTTCGGAAGCGAAGCGTGCTCAGGTTGACGGGTGCCACCGATGAAAACAGTCAAAAGAACCTGATCCCCTGGACATCGTTCGGGGAAAAGGGTGGAGATAAAAAGAGCGCCGAGGATCTTACGTTTTTCCGCTTCCGGCACCAGCAATCCAAAACCGTCCAAAGGATGTTCAACCCGATTTCTGGGAAAAGCCAGGCTGGTTCCGGCATAGATCACATGATCTGCATGAAAGTTTACTCGCTGTCCCTCTTGTTCAGCATCAATCAGCCAATGTCCTGAATCCTTCCTGATTCCCAAAGCCCGCGTTCGGAGCAGAATGGAATCGCCGAGAAGTTCCTGGAAACGTTCAGGGAGGGTGCCCAACCCTTGACGGAAGGAAAACATCGGAGCCCTTTGTTTGGAAACACGTCCTTCCTTTTTTCGTTCCCTTGCTCCCAGGATTTGCCCACGGATCAGGCTGCCGTATCGTTGCTCCAGTTCATGGAGTTTTGGGAAGGCCTGCTGCACTCCAAGCTTTTCCGGAGCTCCAGCATAGACTCCTGCAACAAAAGGATTGATGGCATAATCGAGAAATTCTCGTCCAAGTCTTCGCAGCACGAATTCGGAAAGGCTTTCTTCATGGTCCGGATTTCCTGCCGGGCGGAACGGTTCCCCGAAGAGACTCAACTTGGCTTTCCAACTGAAAAATCCTGACCCGAAAAATGCCTGCGGTGACATCGGTAATGGCTGAGGCAACCCCTGCTTGAGGATGAAACGCTTTTTGGATGCCTGTTCCGGAATACGCTTCTCTTCCTGCAGACCAAGGGATGAAATCAATTGTGTGATTCGCGGGTCACTCTCGAGCGCCGTATTCGGCCCATGCTCGATCAGGTATCCTCCTTCTCGTTCCGTCTGCATTGCACCTCCGACACGGTTCCCGGATTCCAGAACACGTACATCCCAGCCGGCTTGGGACAAACTCCATCCTGCCGTCAAACCGGCGATTCCTCCGCCAATAACCACGGCCGAAGGAGTTTGCAGGGATTCTGTTTCTGGTTCTATGGGGCGAGTCATCCTGGATCAAAAAATCAAATACATGCCATCAAAATCAAAGATTTATTCTGAAAGGATTTTTTTGAAAAATCCATGAAACCTCAAAAATTGGGATCGGGATAGGAGGATTCAGGATTTGGAAGGAATCATCAACAAACCGCTGCCAGCTAAAATCACTGCGGCACCCATCAGGGTCCAGACCTCGGGTATTTCTCCAAAAAAGAGGAAGCCGAAGAGGCTGATCCAGACCAATCTTAGAAAATCCATTGGCATCACACTGGAAGCATCAGCAATTTTAAAACCGCTGACCGCGGCCAGATGCCCGATGGAACCGAGGATTCCCATTACGAAGAGCCAGAAATAATCTTCAGCTTCGGGCCAGACCCATTGGCTGGCGGCAAAGGGGAAAGTCGCAATAGTAGTCCATAAGGTGAACCAGAGGATGATGCTCATCGTCCCGTCGGTTTCGGTGAGTTTCTTCACAATCACCATCCCCATGCCCCAGCATAAGGCAGAAAAGAGAATGATCATCGAGCCACTGCTGACTTCGATCCATCCCGGCCTCAGGATGATCAGCATCCCGCTGAAACCTGCTAACACTGCAAGCCAGCGGTGGAGGCGCATCCTTTCCTTGAGAAAGAAAACTGCCGCAATTGCACCAAACATGGTGTTGGTGAAACTCAACGCCGTTGCTTTGGCCAGTTCGACCACGCTTAATCCATAAAACCAGGCAAGCATCGCAAAGAGACTGGTCACCCCGCGGACGGCATTCAAACGAGGCTGAAAGGTCTGAAACGCTTGAATACCATTTTTAAAAATAAATGGACTCAAAACCAGAAGCCCGAAGAAACTGCGGAAGAAGGCAATCTCAAAAGGATGCACGGATTCACTCAAATAGCGAATCACCGTGTGCATCCCGGCCAAAGTCCCGGTAGCAGCCAACATCAGGATCCCGCTTCTTACTTCCGGAGCAAGATTCCCCCAGGCAGTCCCGGCCCGGCTGAGGGCCGCAGCACTTTTCATGAGCTTTCCGGAAGATGTTCCTGTTTCATGGAATCTTCCGGAATCACCTGGATCCGACTGAGTTCGTCAAAGTATTCCCTGCTTAGGAAACTTTTCCCTTCGAGAAGGAAATTCAAATACTCCTGGGTGGGAGGCTTTTCTCCGCGGGATTTTTTTGAGAGGTAGGTCACTGCATCCAAATTTTTTCCTTTGACCTCCATGACCTTGACTTCAAGACGCTGGTAATATTTTTCGTATCCATCGAGAATCTTGAGATCCTTTTCCTCCACTTCATATACCATTCCCTCGACCAAGCCTCCCTGCTCCGATCGGATGTTGGCAGGGCTCCATGAAGGGTCATTGAATCCTGCCTGGTCGAAGACTAGCTGAAAATCTTTAAGGGTTGCGGCTCGGCGTGGAGCCTCCCAGCCTAACCTTTGTTTCATCCTGGCTGCACTCATGTTTGAGCCGTAGGCAAAATAGAGAATCATGAACTAATTTTATTTGCCATTGGGGTTCTGGTTCTCCTAATCAAGGATCTGAAAATGAGCCTCCGTCGGTTTTCCGACTCTTCCGTTGATCGGAAGGATATCCTGGGGGCAAGCGGAAAAAGCAATGACCAGATCCATCTCTGCCTTAAGCAGGATATAACTTCCCGGAGTCGAAACCGGTTCTTCCCAGGAAAGTTCTCCGTCGGGAGTCCATGGGATGTTCATGAAAAGGTTCAGCGGACTTGGCGTTTCCGGTTCCTCAAGTCCAAGCTCCTTCATTCCCGCGCTGAGATTGTCGGTACAGTTGTCATGATATTCGGTGCAGCCCAAAAGTCCGTATCGGGGATTGTCGCACGCCGCCATCAACGTATCATGTACTCCCCCCGAGGTATCTTCTTCAACGGTCAGGATCGGCCTTCGTTGATTGCTGAAAAAAGACTCTCCTACCCTGGGGCGGATACGCATAAAATTCGGCCGACTGTGTTCCATGGACATGAATTCCTTCAGGTTGTCTCTGCGGAATGCCCAGGTATCTACGACCTGTTGCCCATGGGTATTGATGACTTTAATTCTTTGCCCTGCTTCTGCATAGGCTGCTTTCCCGCTTCGGGCGGGGATGGTGATGATGGATGCACTCATGGTTTTTTTGAGAAAAGAAATGGATTGGTTTCAAAAGATCGATGATCGATCCTGTTCAATTTTTTCAGAGTCTACAGGATCTGTTTTATTTGTACATCGTCGGTAAGAGGTTAAACTGACATTTTAAATCTTAAAGCCAATTGCTCATGATATCGTCCTGGATTTAAGTTTCGCCGAAAAAGAAATGCCCACAGAAGAAGGTCTCATTCCAATTCAGACAGGCGAGTTGATTCTAGATGCTGCCTGTACTCCAACTGACCTTGTTTACCCTTTCGATGTAAGAATACTTCACCAGAATCATTTGAAAACTGAAGCCCTGATAGACGAAGTGCCCGTTCAAAGTCCCTCCGGTTCCCTCAAACCCAGAACTTATCGAGAAAAGCTTCAGCAAAAAAATAATAGAGAGTATAAATGAGGTCTTGAGCTCAGATTTATCCATCAAACTTTATAAAGAATTGGTGCCTGAAAATCTTACTAAAAAAATCATTAAGCTCTCTATTGAAGATATTTCACTTGAATTGCTCCTGAATTTCAACGAGGAAAAGATTAGCGTTTTAACAGACTCAGATCATCATGATGTTGAAATATCGGGTACTTTATCATCG
>LNZD02000167.1:11072-13772 GCA_001469005.2 SAR324 cluster bacterium lautmerah10 | reverse complement strand
TTCAGGTTTTTTATGAGGTTGAGCCAGAAGTGGTTAAAATTGAACGACGGAAAGAATCGAATGAATTTATATTGAACTAAGGAGAACTCATGAGCTTATTCAACTGGCCACTGTTGGTAACCGCCATTTTGTTAGGGATGGGATTGGGCATTCAGGCACCCATCAATGCCTGGATCGGGAAGAGGCTCGGAAGTCCTTACTGGGGCGCGGGTTTTTCAATTTCAATCAGTCTGGTGGTCATTCTACTGTTTGTCTTCATCATGGTCCGCACGATCCCCAGCGCGGAGACGATCTGGAACGCCCCTTGGTGGGTTTGGCTGGGAGGAATCTTCGGAGCCATGTTTGTTGCCGGAGCAATTGTGCTTGGGCCGCGGATGGGGATGGCCCTGTTTTTCACCTGTGTTGTTTTTGGTCAGGTTTCCATTTCCTTGTTGATTGATCGTTTTGGCTGGTTTGAAATTCAAATCCGTGAACTCAGTGTTTCAAGAATTCTCGGAGTCCTTTTGGTGATCGCAGGAATCCTTTTGATTCAAAAAGAGGAATTCGGATTGTCCAATTCACTGGAATGAGTTTCAGGACGGGTTTGATGATCGAGCCAAATCACCAACGATTTTTCTCCCGTGATATTCGGAAAATTCGATTTTATGGTGGAGGGAAAGCAGATTTTCTGAGGTAATGGAACCTGCGGCAATCATCCGGAATCTGGATTGGAATTCCTGCTGCATGGTTTTCAACATTTTTGCTCCTGTTTCAGCATTCTGGGCACCGCCAGAACTGAGGATGCTCTGAATGTTTTGAATCCGGGAAAGCTTTTTCATTTCCTGGAGAGGATCCCGGGTTTCGTCAATGGCTTTATGGAATGTCACCGGTAAGGGGTCTGCTCTTTCCGAAAGGCGTTGGACGGCTTCCAGGTTGATGCTTCTGTCATCCTGGAGCACTCCCAATACAATCCCTGTGACAGGAAGTTTTTTCAACGATTTAATTTCTGTCTCCATGCTCGTCAATTCCTCCTCGGAATAGACAAAATTCCCCGGCCGGGGGCGGACCATTACCTTCAACGGAAGTTCGCAGATTTCCAGACAACGTCGAACCGTTTCCCTTGAGGGGCTGAGTCCCCCGCTTTCAAGATTTCGGCAGAGCTCGACCCGATGGGCTCCATTCAAAAAAGCGGAATGCGCCTCTTCCGGGGTTTCAAGACAGGCTTCCAGAATCAATTCTTGAGGAGGAATCATCCTAAAGGTGTTGATCCGTGGCCCTGCTTTCGTGTTCTGAGAAGCTTTTCAATTCTTTGAGCAGTTCATCCAGCTTTTGGCTTTTACCGAGGGATCGCTTCAAATTCTGCTGGAATTTCAAATTTTCATTTTGACTGACCTTGAGGGATCTTCTTAGCTCCTGGATGGTCTTTTCAGCCTGCTCCAGGTTTTTGGAAAGATGACGGAGTCTTTTTTCCAGTTGCTTTTCCCTGGCCGAGGGAGAGTCTCCGCGGTAACTCATCGTATTTTCCTGATTCAGTCCACAATTTCACAAGAGATACCATGGTTTTTCAGAGAAGTCAGTCTCTCTTTTTCCAGGAAAACCTGCTGATGGATTTGGATTGGAATCCGGCTAAATGTCATTCCTGGAATGTGATTAAAAAATAGGCGTTAAATCAAGATCGACCTGATTATGATGTTTAATTATTAATCATCATGAATTTTTAATTTTTAAATTAAACAATGATATCAATTAGATATGGAATGGCACTCATTTTGTAGAATAGATGGCATTCCTGACGACTGATGCTGTTCAGGATAGACCAGCGGACGGTGTCTTAACATCCGCAGGCAAAGATGCTCAAGGTCGATCTCATCGAACCGCTCCAGGCAGGCTTTGCTTTCAATTTCAAACTTGAGGGGGCTGCGAAGGTGTCCCCCTTAACCCATTAAAGGAATGCAATGAGTGATATAGAATTTGCTTTAAACACCATGTACCTCTTGTTTTCAGGAGCTCTGGTGATGTGGATGGCTGCAGGCTTCACCATGCTTGAAGCGGGCTTAGTCCGTTCCAAGAACGTTTCGGAGATCGTGACCAAGAACATCGGCCTGTATTCGATTGCCTGTGTCATGTATCTCGTCTGCGGCTTTTACATCATGTATCCCGGAGATTCTGCTGTAAGCGCCTACATCCCGGATTTCAGTCTGAAATACCTGGGATTGACCATGGGAGGCCAGGACAAGAGCTACGGGTCTTATGCCGAAGCCTCTGATTTTTTCTTTCAGGTGGTTTTTGTCGCAACCGCGATGTCGATTGTTTCCGGTGCGATTGCCGAGAGGATGAAACTGATTCCCTTTTTCCTTTTTACCATCATCCTCACCGGATTCATCTATCCCGTCCAGGGCTACTGGAAATGGGGTGGAGGTTTCTTGGATCAAGCAGGTTATGCGGATTTTGCAGGCTCGGGGGTGGTGCACCTCTGTGGTGCAACAGCAGCATTGGCAGCAGTATTGATTGTCGGACCGAGGATGGGCAAATACACCTCCGATGGAAAATCGAAGGCCATTCCGGGCTCGAACATCCCGATGGCTTCCTTGGGCGGGCTGATCCTCTGGTTGGGATGGTTCGGATTCAACGGAGGGTCCCAGTTGGCCATTAATACTGCCAGCGACGCCATCGCCGTGGCCCAGGTCTTTCTGAACACGAATACTGCGGCGGCAGGGGGAG
>LNZD02000167.1:0-11052 GCA_001469005.2 SAR324 cluster bacterium lautmerah10 | reverse complement strand
GCCTTGCTGATGTCCAATCTGCTGGGAGGCAAGGTTGATGTGACAATGGCGATCAACGGAGCCCTCGCAGGACTGGTGGCGATTACCGCAGGACCCGACACCCCCGCAGCAGGAGGAGCAACGCTGATCGGTTTCATTGGCGGGATCATTGTTTATTTCTCGGTGATTTTCATAGACAAAAACCTGAAGATTGATGATCCTGTTGGAGCGATTTCCGTGCATGGGGTAGTCGGCATCTGGGGCATCCTTGCGGTTCCCTTGACTTCTGATGCCACTTTTGGTGCACAACTTCTTGGAATCATTTCGATCATCGTTTGGACCTTCGTGACCAGTTTCATCGTGTTGAAAATCCTGGACCTGATTTTCAAACTCAGACCCGAACCGGAGGTTGAAGATGTGGGTCTCGATACCTTTGAAATCGGAGTGGAAGCTTATCCAGAATTCAAATAATTTCCAGAAAACAAGAACATGAAAAAAATAGAAGCCATCATCAAACCCTTCAAACTTGAAGATGTAAAAGAGAAATTGGCGGAAAAAGAGATCAAAGGACTGACGGTAACGGAGATCAAAGGTTACGGCAGACAGAAAGGGCATACCGAACTTTATCGCGGTGCCGAGTATTCCATCGATTTCCTGCCGAAAATCAAAATCGAAGTGGTCGTCACCGATGATAAAGTCGAGTCCGTCATTGATACCGTCACCGAGGCGGCCAAAACCGGGAAGATCGGCGACGGGAAAATCTTTGTCACCGAAGTCGAAAGCGTGGTCCGTATCCGGACCGGTGAGACGGGCGAAGATGCTCTCTGATTTGTGAACTCCTCTTTTCGGGCTGGACTTCTGTTCCAGCCCATTTCCCTCCCACCCAGATATTTTGATGTTATCTTTTGAAAAACCTCAACCCTCCGCATCAAGCTAGCACTAAGTCAAATAACCTTCAGGAACTTCGAGGACTCATCCTCTTTTCAGAATCCTCGTGCAGTCCGTGAATCATTCGAATCCATTTTTGAAATCCTAGAAAATCGTTTCTTCAACTGATTTTTCGGTTGATCTTGGACTGACAAAAAGGAACCCTTGGATTGATTAAATCAATGCAGATTCCTTTTTTGAGATGTCAGCCATGACCAACGATACGATCCAAGAGTTATCCTTGAAGGAGATTCATCAACGCCTTCGTGACGGCAGTTTAAAATCCCGTGAATTGACAGAATCGGCAATCGGGAGGTACCAGGAGGATCTTGGAGCGTACCGGGATTTCCGCAAAGACGATGCAATAGCGCATGCAACCCTTGCCGATCAGGCATTCCGTTGCGGGACCGATCTTGGACCGCTGCAGGGGGTTCCGGTTTCGGTCAAGGATCTCTACGGACTTTCCGGAACGCAGACCTTTGCCGGTTCACCCAAGGCCCTGCCTGAATCATTTGAAAAGGAAGGTCCGGTGGTTTCGTCATTGAGGCGCCAGCATTCGGTTTTCACGGGAAAGACCCACACCGTTGAATTCGCGTTCGGAGGGTTGGGTGTCAACACTCACTGGGGAACTCCGCGAAATCCCTGGGATGCCGAGACCCATCGGGTGCCGGGAGGTTCCAGTTGCGGTGCCGGAGTCAGTCTCCAGGAAGGCACGGCCTGGATTGCCCTGGGTAGTGACACTGCAGGTTCGGTTCGTGTTCCCGCAAGCATGACGGGTTGTGTCGGGTTAAAGACCAGCTATGGCCGCTGGTCCCTGGAAGGCATCTTCCCGCTCAGTCCCACTCTGGATACTGCCGGCATTCTCACCCGCAGTGCCGAAGATGCGCTCATCGGATTCGCTGCCATCGACCCTGAACATCAGGGAAAGCTGGAAGAATTGATGAAGGACGCCGAATCCCTTGACCCGGCATCGGTCCGTATCAGTACCAGGGACATCACTCTTTGGCAGGATTGTGAATCAGGGATTGCGGAAACGGTTGAGGATGCGCTCAAGGAACTGAACCGTGGGGGCGTTCGTCTGGTGGAATCGACAACACCGGAAACCCGGCAGGCGCTGGAAATTTTCAATATGGGCAGTGTCCCGGGCATCGAAATCAAGGAGTTCATTCAAAGTGAATTACCGGCCTGGCTGGAAACCACCGATCCGGTGGTGGGTACCCGTATCAAGAGCAGTTCTTCCGTGGATGCCGGAGAATACCTGCGCCGCTTGAGGGTGCTGAAAAAACTGTCAGCTTCCGTCCAACGGCATTTTGAGGATGTCGACCTGATTGCTTCACCCACGGTTCCGATTACTCCGCCATTACTTGCGGATGTGAGTGAAGTGGAGGGTTATGCGCCCCGGAACATGGCGTCTCTTCGAAACACCACCGTCGGTAATCTGCTCGGGCTGTGCGGAATCACCCTTCCCGTCGGACTGGATGCTTCAGGAATGCCGGTCGGGCTGCAACTGCTTGCAAAACACGGAAATGACGCAAAACTGCTGACCATTGCCTGTCGTCTGGAAAAAATCCTTGGGACTCCGAGGCAACGCTTGGGACTTGCCCCCTGCCTGAAATAATGGCCTGAGTTTCATCGGCTTCTCCCTAACGGGACCATCAAAACATCATCAAGAAATCCCTTGCTGAAGTCCAAAACCTACGAACTGGAAGACCCCCTGGCAGTCCAGGAATATTTTCATTCCCGCCGCTGGACGGACGGGCTCCCTGTGGTTCCTCCAACACCACAATCGGTGCAGGAGATGCTGGATCGGGCGAACCTCGACCCGGAGCATCTGATAGGAATCGAACCGGTCAGGAACCGCCGTATGACTGCAGAAAAATTAGCCGTCAATGCGGTCATGGCAGGATGCCTTCCGGATCATTTCCCTCTGGTGTGTGAGTCCTTTTCCGCGATGCTGAAGGAACCGTTCCTTCTTCATGGTGCAACAGCAAGCACCGGAGGCTGTGCGGTTTTGGTGGTCATCAACGGTCCGGTCCGGGAGCAGCTCGGAATGTGTGGAACCTTCAATGTGTTGGGCTCCAGCGACCGTGCAACCACGGTGATCGGCAGAGCCATCCGGTTGATCCTCTGCAACCTGTTGGACGCCAGGCCCGGAGACCTGGACCGTTCGACCCTCGGACACCCGGGAAAATTCAGTTACTGCATTGCCGAGGACGAGGAGCATACCGAGTGGCTTTCCCTGGCTGAAGATCGGGCCATGCCCAGAGGGACTTCCGCGGTGACGGTGATGGCTGCAGGTTCGCCAAGACAGATCATGAATGAATGGACCACCGAACCTGAAGCAATCTTGGATACATTTGTCGCTGAGATGAAAGCCTGCATGCGGCATTACTCGATATGGCCCGGGAACTATGCGATCATCATCCCGCCCCAGTTGAGGACCCATTTTGAAAAGGCAGGATGGTCCAAAAAGGATATCAGGAAATATGTTTTCGAACATGCCCGTATTCAAAGAAAGGAATGGGCGGATTGTGGAAAGGCATCGGTGGTCGGGAGTCAAGGTGAGCAGGAATATGCCGCATTGACCGATGAAGACCATTTACTGGTCATCGCCGCCGGTGGTCCTGCCGGAGGCTTTGGTGCGGTCATCCCCCCCTGGTTTGGAACCAAAAGCAAAGCCGTCACTCAGGCCCTCGGGGTATGTCTTGATTGTGGACCGCAATGAACGAATGCAAACATGACGATCACCATCCTTGACCCTACCCATGAGGAAGATTCAAAAGTCTTCCAAATGGCGTCAGGTTTAAAAAATTTAAAAGGTGCCAGAATCGGCTTCATCTCCAATGGAAAAAAAGGGACCTACCCCTTTTTCAACGTCCTGGAAAGCCTTCTCAAAAATGAATATGACGTCGGAGAAGTGGTCCGAGTGGTTAAGAAAAACTACTCGGCTCCTGCAGATTCAGAAATCATGAACCAGGTCCCAAAATGGGATGCCGTGGTCACCGGGGTAGGTGATTGAGGAAGTTGTTCATCGTGCAGTTTGCATGATTCGGTGAAAGCAGAGCAGTTGGGCATACCTGCCTTTGCCATCATGACCTCCAAATTTGTCAGTGCTGCCGAATTGATGTCCAGGGTCTTGGGTGCGGAAAATTATCCTTTTGCCGTCATTGATCACCCCATCAGCAGCGCTTCTGAACATGATCTTGCCCACCAAGCCGAACAGGCCGTCAAAACAGGGGTTCCTCTTCTAATGAGATAACTTGGTGGTCATTCTAAAATTTCAAATTGCAAAATTCCTCAGACGAACCCAATGGACTGCAGGAACTGGCGGTTGTTTCGTGCGTCGTCCATTGGTGAAATCTGAAGTCGGGGATCACAATCCTGCTCCACGGTGCACCATCCTTCAAAATTGGAATCTTCCAGCAGTTGGCGAACTTCCTTGAAGTTCACCTCCCCCTTGCCCAGGTTACAGAAAATCCCATTCCCGCAGGCCTCATAGAAATCGGTCCGGTTGGCAATGGTCTGGCGTTTGACCTCCGGGTCGATGTCCTTGAAATGCATGTAGGAGATGCGGTCCATGTTCTTTTGCATGAAATCCACCGGGTCGAAGCCCGCATAGACGGTGTGCCCGGTGTCGAGGCAGATCTTGAGAACGGAATCGTCCACCTCGTTCAATAGACGTTCCAGTTCGGGTCTGAAGTCGCAAAAACCGGCGGCATGGGCATGGATCGCCACGGTCAGTCCGTACTCTTCGGTCCCCATCCTGGCAATCGTGCGGATGCGTTCGACGAACCCGGCCCATTCCGCATCATCCATCTGCTCGGCTTCTTCAGGACGTCCGGCGGTGGGTGCACGACGGTCCGAGATGGAATCGATCAGGACCAAGTGTTTTGCTCCGTGAGCTTTGAGGGCCTTACAGGTTCGAACCGAACCATCCAGGGTGTCTTCCCATTTTTCAGGATCATGAAAGGCACGGAACACCACTCCGCCGATCAAGGCCAGGTTTCTTGATTCCAGGGCAGGTCCGAGGACATCCGGATCTTCCGGCATGAAACCCACCGGTCCGAGTTCGATCCCCCGGTATCCGGCTTCGGCACATTCGTCGAGCACTGTGGTCCAAGCCGGGTTCCTCTCATCTTTTGCAAATTCAACCCCCCAGGAGCAGGGAGCATTGCCAATCAAAATCGTCATAACTTCAGTGGTGATAAATGGTTGTTCGTTCCATCCTAAATGGATGATGGGTAGGACGTGTTTGAATGAAAAACATTCATCTGATTGATGGATACATCGTAGCATACCCTGAAGGATGAAACTCAAGGAGAAGCGGTTACGGTGGCGACGACGGCAAGGGTATCCCCCATGCCAATCAACCCGGGAACATGCCGGGCAGTGAGGATGCCGTCGAGCTGGCTGTGGTAGGATACGGGTTTGGTCCCGGTTCGTTGATGATCATGGACCATCGCGAGCAATTGCCCTTCCTGGACCTTTTCCCCCAGATCCACTTTCATCTCCAGCAGTCCGTTCGATTCACTTCCTATGTAACATCGCTGGTCAGGCATATCCAAGTGGATACTGGGACTCAGCTCCGGAGCTCCGGAGATCCCTCGAGGATACCTGCATGGATGAGAAAATTAAGGATTCCGCGTTTTGCGATGCTTACGGTTTCGGCGGTTGCGGTTCCCTTTCCACCCAGCTCGGTGGTGATGAAAACCTTCCCCATTGCTTCGGCGGCGGTGTCGTACATTCCCACGGAATCGATTTCCAAAAGCATCATGCTGTAGGGTGCATTGAAAGCCCGCATCGCTTCAGCGCAGCGTTGTTCCTGTTGCTTGTCTTCCAGCCGGTGGGCTGCGCAAAAAGGAAGAAAATCCAGGGTTTTCCCGCCGGAGTGAAGGTCAAGCACCCATTCGGCCAAAGGCAGCAGGGTCCGTTGGAAATAATCCGTAATTTTTTCGGTGATGCTCCCTTCCGGGTTTCCCGGGAAGGAACGGTTCATGTTGCCGCTGTCAATCGGGGAGGTCCGTTTCCCGGCCTGGAACGCAGGGTAGTTCATCGCCGGAACCAGAATCACCCTTCCCCGGATTTGCCGGGGGTCGATTGTTCGGGCCAGGTCGAACAGCGCGATCGGGCCTTCGTATTCATCTCCGTGATTTCCCCCGGTGAGGAGAGCGGTGGGTCCCTCTCCGTTTTTAGCCATGCTGATGGGAATCATCACGGACCCATAAGCGGATTCGTCATGGGAATGGGGAAGTTTCAAAAAACCATGCTGCAAACCATCTTGTCCAAAATCGATGGTTGACTTAACCGGGCTGGGTTTCATTCAGTTCTTCCTCAGGATGGTCATCAGGGTTTCTCCAGGTTTCAATAATCCCGTTTCAACTCGGATCCATGATAGAGGATGTCGGAGAGCCTTTGATTGGCGGCTTCTCGAAAGGCGATCCCCTCCGGTTCATAATCGGATTGGGGCCTGCGGGCGCGGAGAAAGTGCTGAAACGGGTCCTGTCCCCGCACCGACAATGCGTAATCCTCTCCCAGGGTCTGTTTCACCGAGGCGGCAATGAAGGACTGCAGTGCAAGTCCGATACGCCGGTCATCGCTCCGGTTCGGAGTGGAACTGTGGACGGTCCTGACATGATGCAGTGAGATCTGCCCGGGTTTGAGCGTCACGTCAACGGCACGCTCCTTTTCGATGCCTTCAATCGTCTGCCCCCGGGTGAGGATGTTGTTTTCCCCGAAACGGTCATGGTGTTCCAGGATGCCCTGATGGTGACTTTCCGGAATCATCTGCATGCATCCGCTTTCGGAACTGGCCTCGCTGAGGGCGACCCAGACGGTGATGCCTTCCTTCGGTTCGATTCCGGTGTAGGTCGAATCCTGGTGCCAACTGACAAAGGCAGGGGTTTGGGGTTCCTTGATGAAAAGGACGGTTCCGGTGAGCAGGACATCCGGCCCCAGCAGATCTTCCATCACGTCCAAAATCACCGGGTGGTGGGCAATTTCATCGAGAAATTTGAGGATGTAGTGGGCGTTGTTACGGTGTTCCGCATGAATTTCCCCGGGATGGTCCCGCTCTGCCTCTTCCAGCAGATTGCGGTACTTTTTTGCCTGGACCCCGTCAAAAGCATCCACGGGAAACAGAAAACCGTCGTTCCAGAATTGCTCAACCTGGGCTGGACTAAGTTGTTTGGGCATATGGATATATTCGTTGATTCGGACAGTTTCCCGATTACGGCAAACAAGATTTGATTTCAAGGTTTTTCACCATTTTAAACAGGAAACTTAAAAAAATAAATCTCAGGAATCCAACTTGTTCAGGCAACTTCAGATTGGCTTCTATGACTACAGTTAAGTCCAAGTAAGGACCGCATCTTAAAAAAGTGTCAATTGAGAAAAGAAATCCTTGAGGATGCTTGAAAAGTTATTTTTTCAAGCCAAGTCCTTTCATCACTTTACCCTCATGCCTTACACTCCTTGAGGCATTCGGATCTAATACAGGAATGATCTCCCATGCGCCCCAAAGTCTCATTGAATCAAACATGATTTGGACGTCTTCGTATTTATGCGCTTCGATCACAAAAAAGATACGGTGACTGGGGCTGTTATGCAGCCAGCTGAGAATTTTGACTGCACCTGATTCATGAGCTTCGTTGATAGCATTATTCATCGCTTCAGTCCGGCCTTCATGGTTGGCCGGGCATTGTTCGGGGGTATGTTGATGGATGACTTGATATAGCATTTTTTATCCTTTGGTATTTGATGTTATGAATATCTAATATTTGCCAGATTCCTGAACCAAGGTCAATGGACTGGTGGGATCCCAACAGCCATGGAACGGGACCAGGTTCCCATTCCTCTTTCCCTATGACATGAGAATGAGTGGAGAATCCGGAACACCGCTAATACGAGGGGGAGTCTCTGCTAAAAATGAACGTCACAAGGAATTTCGAAGTTTCTTCGCCTTGGATCGGAACCAGAGGAAAAAACAGAAGAATGCGATCTGAAAAAAATAAAAACCTAAGATGAAGTTCGTTCCTTATTGAATGCGCCACAGGATCCTGTCAGGATTGGTCCTCAGGTACGTCTCATTTAATCGAAAAGGAATCATAATGAAGAAGAACTTGATTGCCATCATTGCTGGAATCTTTATCAGCGTTCCCTCACTGTTTGCATTTCACGATTTGGCAACAGATCATCTTGTTCCTGGAATGCCGGTTGTGTTTATTGCCACCGGACCAAAATTCCCACCTGCGATGCATGATGCTGTCAGGACAGCACTTGTTCGGTGGTCCTCTTCAGACTGTTTTATGTCTCTGCAAAACTCCATAGACGCGGCAGTTGACGCAGAGGGAAGGGGAATGGTCATCATGCGTTGGGCCACAAAAGAAGCCTATGTTCATGATCAAAAGAAAATGAACCCCAAGCTTTGTGCTCCCTTGATCGACTTCAGGAAGAGTCTGGTAAAATTAGGAGGAGTCAAGCCGACTGATCTGAAGTTTTCGACTTTTACTGCAATCGCTTCTTCACCACGTTAATTTTATTGGGATCCAGTTCTTGGATCCCAATTCAGCCCCTATAAAAACCTACCTCCTGATTTTATTCCAGTTTTCATGGGAATCATCGGTGTCCCGCCAGTTCCCAATACTTGACCTCCCAGTCGATCTCAGGATGGTCAAGGCTTTGCTGCTCCAGTTCCCTGACCTCACGTTCAAACGCTTGCTGTTGGGTGTCTCCATAGGGATCAAAGCCAAGTTCTTCGGCTTCCCGCTGCATACGCTCTTTGACGTATTTCTTAATCGCTTCGGATTGAGTGGAAAGGATGGTAAGAGTCATCGCTGTTCATCCTCGGATTTCATGATTACCAGGAGATAACAGGGGTCATTTCAATTTCGCCCAGTGTCTTGCATTCCCCGAATGTCGCTTCCAGGGATTCATAATCCGGTGCTTCGACCACAAAGAAAAATCGATGGGCGGATGCATTGACCAGAAAATGGTGAACTTTCACTCCATTTTCAGGCGCAATTTCCATTGCCTTATCCCAGAGTGCCTTTTTCTCTTCGTCTTTTGAAAAGCAGGTTGCACCGGTATGTCTGTGTTCAAGATGCCAAAGCATGTTCAATCCATGGGTTGAGGTTAAACCTTTTTCAAATTTTTATGAATCCATCACACTTCCCCAAAGAAGTCAATCTCTGTTGCTTTTAGCCTCCATTTTCTTCAACCCTTTATTTCAGGATCACTTCCGATTTCTTCAGTGTAAATTCAGGGAAGTTTTTCAGTGAAGCTCATTTTCCTGAAGAGCTTGTGATAAGATCCGGTTCAAGGTGATGGGTCTCAGCCAAATATAGCTGTTTTCCGCAATTCATGTCATTCTTCAGCACTTCATTTTTTTTTCAAGTTGAGACGTTTGAGCAAATGAAACAGTTGATCGAATTCATTCCGATTGCCTTGTTCGGAGGAGTGTATTTCTGGACCCGTGATATTTTCATCGCGACGATGGTTTTGATGGGCGGGATTGTGCTTCAACTGGCAGTGGAATACTGGACGACGAAAACAGTTTCCAGGCAGACACAGATCATATTCTGGTCGGCGATTCTGCTGGGCGGGGCGACGTTACTCTTCCGCAACGAGGAATTCCTCTTCTGGAAACCCACCATCGTCAACTGGATCTTCTCCGTTACTTTGCTCGGATTTCATTTCTTCAGCCGTGAAAACCTGCTCAAAAGGATGCTCGGATCCAAAATCCAGCTTCCGGATGTGGCCTGGAAACATTTATCGCTGGGCTGGTCTGCCGGGTTCTTCCTGGCGGGTCTGCTGAATCTGATCGTCGCCTTCCAGTTCAGTCTCGATTTCTGGGTCAGTTACAAACTCTTCGGAGGCTTCGGACTCACGCTTTGTTACTTCGTGATCATGGTGGTTTACCTGTCCAGGTCCGGCTACCTCAACCAACTCAAGACGGTTCCGGAAAAAACACCGGGCGGCTGAGGCTTCCCTGAAACTGAAACCCACCCTTGGAATCACGCTGCTTGCGCTGCACCGGCCCTTTGAAGCATGCTATAGATTTGAAGTTCATCAGCGTCTGCTTCATGATGGATTTCGTCTGATTCCAAACCGTATCCGGGGTTCATCTCCTGGATAAGCACATTCAGTTTCAGAACCCATTCTTTTTCCGTATTTCTCGAGGTTTTGCCTGTGGACATCCGTTCCATCCTGATGGGGGTTAGCTTTTCCGTGATCTGGTCCAGTGCCTTCACCTCGGCCAGGATTCTGGTGACGTCTGCCCCCCCGCTGATGGTCCTCTCGGTCCGTTTTCTCATCTCCGGCCTGTTGGGCATCGCCCTCGCCCGGATGATGGGGCAGAAAATTGAACTGGAACGGAAAGAATGGCTCGGGGTGGTGATCATCGGAATCTGTCAGAACGCCCTCTACCTCGGTTTGAATTTCATAGGCATGCAATGGATCGAAGCCGGTTTGGCGGCGATCATTGCCAGCACCCTGCCTCTGATCGTGGCCATCTTCTGCTGGTTGTTCCTTGGTGAGAAAACAAAGATGATGGGACTGTTGGGGCTGGTTGCAGGATTCGGCGGAGTGATCCTCATCATGTCCCAAAGGCAGACTGGTGAAAGCGCCATGTTGGGAATGGGACTTTGTGTGATCGGGGCCGTGGCCCTCGCAGGCGCCACGCTTTGGGTCAGCCGGATGGTGAGTGCCAACAAGAATGTGATGATGCTGGTCGGGCTGCAGATGCTGGTCGGCAGCTTCGTGCTTTTCCCCTTCACCCTGATTTTTGAAACCTGGTACCTTGACTGGAGCCTTCGCTTCGTCACTGCGTTTTTCTACACCCTTTTGGCCCCGGGTCTGTTGGCGACCCTGATCTGGTTTTACCTGGTTCAGCGTATCGGTCCGGTCCGCGCCTCGGCATTTCATTTTCTCAATCCCTGCTTCGGGGTGCTGGTTGCGGCCCTGATTCTTGCAGAACCCCTGACCTTCCAGGACGGGTTGGGAGTGGTGATCATCATGGCCGGCATTCTCGCCGTCCAGATCAGCCGCAACACCGAAGCCCAAACATAAAATCCTCAAACCTTCGTAAAATCCTATGTCCTACAATGAATCCGTGCTCAAGGAACTTCTGGACCTGATTCCTCAAACCGG
>LNZD02000166.1 GCA_001469005.2 SAR324 cluster bacterium lautmerah10 | reverse complement strand
GTTTATAATTGCTGGTTATTTTTTAATAAAGAGAAAAAGTAAAGAATCAATAAAGTAAGATAGTCATCTTTAATATTTATATGATTATTGTAAAAACGTGAAAAAAATTGTAATAATTGGGCCAGCTTACCCATACAGAGGCGGACAGTCTCTAGTCGAAGCACATTTATTTCACATTTTATCTAGGGAAAAATATGATTGTTACACGATATCATATTCTTTATTGTATCCGTCCATATTTTTCCCTGGAACTTCGCAATATGATAAATCTGGAATTGTTTACTTTCCTCATTCTGAAAAGATTTTTAGGTTGATCAATTCGATTAATCCCATAAGTTGGATTCATGCTTTCCAAAAAATTCGAGAAATAAGACCTGATCTTTTGATAGTTGTATGGTGGATGCCATTTTTTGGCCCTGCTTTAGGTACTTTGTCCTCATTTGTGAAAAAAAAACTTGGAATCAAAATTATTTTTTTAATTGAGAATTATTTATCACATGAGAAAAGATGGTTTAATAAAGTGCTTGCTAAATATGCACTAAAAAATGCTGACTTTTTTATTGCACAATCCAAACATATGAAAGCCAAAATTGAAAAAGATTATCCTAGTAAAAAAATATATTTAACGACTTTGCCAATATTTAATTGCTTTAACCATGATAAATTTAATACTGATTCGGCTCGAGAATATTTAAATATACATGCTGAAAACCTTATTCTATATTTTGGATATATCCGGCCATACAAGGGATTGCAAAATTTAATTTCTGCTTTTGCAGAACTTATTAAAGAAAGAGATGATACAAAATTATTAATTGTTGGTGAATGTTATGAGGATCCTGAAATATACAAAAAACAAATATTAGAATTGAAAATCGAGGATAAAGTTCATTTTAAAAATGAGTTTATTTCTAATGAGCAAGTTGAACCATATTTTAAAGCAGCTGATTTTATCTGTTTGCCTTATAATTCAGCCAGTCAAAGTGGTATCATAATGATTGCGTATGGATTTGGGAAACCTGTTGTTGTTACTGATGTGGGCGGACTGCCTGAACTTGTGGTAGAAGGAAAAACTGGTTTTATTGCAGAAAGGAATAATCAAAAATCTTTGTTATTAGCGATCAGCAAAATGCTGGCTGACAAAGCACCTAAACGATATGCAAATGAAATCAAGAACCTTAACAAAAACCTTGGCTACGGAAGCATTAAAGAAATCGTAAATGACATGTTTAATCATTAACTAATAATTTTATTTTAGTCTTTTCATTAAAAATAATTATTGAGTTTTATTGTTAATAATCATATCCATCATTATCAATGAAAAAGTTTAATAAAAATACATCAATTATTATTTTCATTGTATTAAGCAACATTGTTCTAAAACTACCCTTCATAAACAACCCTATAAGTGACTGGCACTCGTGGAACCAAGTTACAACTGTAGCCACAGCCCGCTACATAGTTGAAGATGGCTGGGCATCTTTATTTAATGCAAAAGTAGATTTATTTGAAAGTTTTAAAGAGGATTCAAATGCGACATTTGCAGAATTTCCAATTCTATCTGGGTTGATTGCTTTAGGTTTTATGATAACAGGTGATGAATACGAATGGGCCGCTAGGTTGATAAGCATTTTAATTTCAACAATTGGAGTTTTGTATTTTTATTTGTTAGTCAGAGACACCACAGGACAACAAGTTGCCATCTATGCAGCTATGTTTTATTTGATTTCGCCAATGAACTGGTAAGTTATTTAATGGAAAAAACATCTTATATGGCTCTTTAACATTAACACCTATCATAAGCTGGATATATTATTGTTTTTATCAAATGTCGAAAATGAACTCCGGCAACAATTTAATGACTGATGCTGGTTTGCTTGGACCAATTTCAATTTGGTTTGAACTTGATTACTGGTCTTCTTTGTTATCATCAGTTGGAGATTTCACTTTGTCAGCTTTCGGATTTCTCATTTTTATTTATACATTTACACGGCATTTTTCTAAATTGAAAGAGAGTAAAATTGCACTTTATTGGCTTGGAGCTGTCTTTTTTTATTTTTTATTCGTCAGAGAAGGAAATAGAGAACATGACTATTATCAGATGCCCTTCGCAGCACCAGTTCTATTTATTACAGCTATCGGAATTAATCAATTATTCATACAAATAAAAAATGGCTTTAAACCTAAAAGTTGTCAAATCTTTATAGTACTCTTTTGGTCGCTATTAATAATCGTTTCAGGAAAATACTCATATACAAAGGCGAGACTAGATATGTCTCCAGTTGTATTAGGGAAAAAAATGAAAGAACTTAATCAGGGTCGAGATTATGTGCTGGTCATAGACCCCGATTCTTTACAGCGCAATCAGGCAGTATATTATGCAAAATCCAAAGGATGGCATATTAGAAAACTACCAGAGTTGAAAACGATTCAAGAATATAAAGCACATGGGGTTCGATATATGGGAATTAATTACAAATCAAATGCACTTCAAAATGCCGCACCACATCTTGCTTTATATGAAAGAAATTTCAAAAAAGCATGGCAGGGAAGTTCAACAGATCGCTACAAAAAACCGAAAACACTTTTTATATTTAAACTTTGACAATCCGAAAATTCCAATTTTTGGAGTATGAAAGAGAAATCGAGAATTCATCACTTAAATGATTTTAAATTAGTCATACACAATTTCGCAAAAATTTTGAATCTTCAACCGGATTAGAACCAAAGTCAATTATAGCTTTTTTATACTAGATTGAGCTTTAACAGGTTATCCAGCTATATTGAGTAAACCTCGAGCAATTTTTTCAACTGGCAGTAATGAGTTATAGATGAAGGTATTGATTGGGGTGGGCACATTAGACTCTTTTCCATAACGAACAATGGTGCCGGTTTGGGATTCCAGTTCTGAGGGTTTTCCATCCATGATGTCGCGTTGCATGGAGGCGGTTCCTTGTGGTGGTAGATTGTCGAAAAAATCCCAGGTTTTTTTTAGTGATATTTGATCAAGTTTAACTCCTCGTGCATTTGCTAGCTGTATCACTTCTTTCAAGGCATCATCCAATAGTTTCCGGGTTTCAGGAATGGATCGGATGATACCGATGGGAACTCTTGTGACGGCTCCGACTCCGCTAAAGGCTGAGATCAGCAGGAACTTTTCCCAAACGGATTTTTCAATATCATCACTGATGTTTGCTTTTGCTCCAATGCAGGGAGAAAAGGCTTCTTGAAGAGCCTTCGTTCTTGAGGAAGATTGACCGTGGTACTCTCCAATGGTGACATAAGGTTCTGCCCCGGCATGTTGGATCACTCCGGGTTTTTCAATGAAACTGATCAATCCGCAGAGCCCTCCCAATACCCGTTCCTTTCCTAGTACCTCTTCCAGGATTCCATGTGCTTCAACACCATTTTGCAAAGGGACAAAATACGTTGATCCTTTTGCCAAGGATTTCAGCTTTGGAGCAATTTCTGAAACCTGCCATGCCTTCACGGCGACAAGAACCACATCCACCGATGGGATTGTCTGAACTGTTTCATGGGAATCAACATTCAGCGCTTTGTAATCTCCTGCAATACTTTTTATCTGAATTCCATTCTTTCGAATTGCTTCAAGGTGTGAGCCACGAGCCAGAAAATAGACGGTGTGTCCTGCCTCATGAAGTCTTGCGCCAAAATACCCACCGACAGCACCTGAACCGATGATTGCAAATTTCACGAAACGTATTTTAGTGGTTGATGAAGATCCCTATATAAAAAAACTAGGGGACAAGACTTTTCCTGATCATGTCAGCTTTATTGATAATTTCCACAGTTTTTTCCCAAAGTCCGAGGTTTTTAATTTCACTCAGTTCAAACCATTCGGCATCAGAAGCGTCATCGGCTGCATTCAGTTCTCCCGATACGAATTCTCCGGTCCACTCTACAAGACTGTAGTGATATTGGATTTGTCCCTGTGAATCTTTGAAAATGCTCCACTCTCCCTGACGTGGAGGTTTTCCCCTGCGGATGAGTAGGACTTTTTGCTGGAAAAACACGACTATTCCAACTCCACAAATGGGACGGTCAGGGTAATCACGGGAATCATTCATCAGCGGTATCCGTTCAGCCATTCCTGAAGAGAGGCTTCGACCTGTTGAGACTTGATCCCCTCAGTGACTTCCACCCCTGCTTGGCGGAGGATGCTGAATCCTTTTCCATTGACCTTTGGGTGCGGATCACGGATGGAGGCCACAACCCTGGAGATTCCGGACCGTGCAATGGCCTTTGCACATGAAGGCGTTCGTCCCTCAAAGGAACAGGGTTCGACAGTGCAGTAAAGGGTCGCCCCATTCAGAGATTGCTTTGATTTCTGTGCTTCCTGAAGGGCAGCAGCCTCGGCATGCAGTCCTCCTGGAGGATGAGTGGCACCCTGCCCCAAAATTATTCCATCTTTAATAATCAAGCATCCTACCCAAGGATTGTCGCCAGTTGTCCCTTTAACGGATTCTCCCAGTTCCAGAGCCTGGAGCATGTAGTCCTGGTCGGTTTTGGATGACATTTTCTAGGGTGAAATGGTTCTAATAAGACAAAAATAAGAACCCGGCTAAGAATAAAATCGCAGGAGAATCTTTTTAAAAATGTAGACCATAACCAAGCATCATCTGTACAGTTTGGTTGATGATGTTTTCTTCAAGCTGAGTTTCCGTCCCGTTTTCAGTTTTCTGGTAAGGCCCGAATTCATGTTTACTACCCCGGAGGCCACCAACCAGTTCGCCAAATACAAATGGCATTCCGAACAGCATGAATAAGGCATCTCCTTTCACGGAACTGGTAACATACTCATCTCCGTTTTTGATTTCACCCCGCCCATTCATCGCACGTCCGTATCCTAAGGTAAAACTCCATTCTCCCCCAATGGTGTAAGAGACATCAATGTTTTCGCTGTAGAGCGTATGAGATTGGGAGTTCAAGGTGGTTTTGGTGGTCATCATCGCCGGACCAAAACCCATTCCATTGGCAAAGACGAGGTGAATCGAGGCTCCCTGAGTTTTGATGGAATCTTCTGTGACATTGGTGCCATGGGTGATTTTTCCCTGATCCCCGGAAAGGATAAAATAGCGCAATCTGCCTATGTCATCAGCCGCATAAGAAGTTGAAATAAACAGAACCAGACTGATGAATAGAAAAAATCTTCGAAGAGAAGGTATATCGAAATACAAGGACAAGTCCCTTTGCAATGTGAGGGAAGGTTTAAAGATTAGATCCGTTCATGCAAGTTCGATACTAATTGAATGAAGTGCTTAATCCCATTTTTCGTTCATCGACACTCAATGAGTAAATGGGGAGGATTTGCCAAGGGTTGCATTGCTCGGAGATGATAGGTCCTGCCGCAAATCAGGTCGGCTTTTCTGAAACATAGGTGAGGATGCGCGCATGAAACAACATACTGATGTTCTGTCCTGGGATAGAAGAGATGGTGTGATGACGGATCACATCCGCTGAGGAAGTAAATAAAAATAACAGCCTGGAAAAGCCTTTTCATCTCTAGGAGATAGTCAAAAGGACAGGCTGATGATCCGATGCCCTGTTGGTGAGATTAACCGTGATGGAATCCAAACGTTGCGCTAAGTTATTGCTGACAAAAAAATAGTCCCTACAGTGCGGGCCTTCTTCCCATTGGTTTCGATCAAAAATCCCGCAAGTCGCGTCTCTTATTGTTTCTGGATGGATCACCTTCCAGGCATCCAGGAGATCGGGAGTGTTATCCGGTAAAGGTTCGAGCATCTGACGATAAGATTGACTTTCCGGTGTGAAATTGAAGTCACCGCACATGATGACTTCCTGAGAGGGTTTATACTGTTCAAATGGTGTCCCGGGATGATCAATGCCAGGCTGGTGATGAATTTCACAGGCAGCTTGATGAAGCCCTCTCAGTTGTTGCACCTGTTGTAATTGCTGCTTCTCAGAAAAATATTCAAGGTGGGTGTTAATCAACCTGAATGAAAAATCACGATCCGTGATTTGTAACTCGCTTGCCTGCCGAAGCATGAAACGCTTTTCAGGATCAGGAGGACTAGGGAGGGGATGATGAACCACCTGTTTCACAGGAATTCGGGAGAGCACGAGATTTCCAAACTGCCTCCGTTTTCCATCCACACCTCCTGAACGGTCATAGGCCTGGCCAAAAAAAGCTTCATAATCCCTAAAATAGTCGTGAAGAACCTGCAATTGGTCTGCACCGTCAGAGGTTTGCGGTTCATTTCGGGAAATCTCCTGGAGACAGATGATGTCGGCATCTGCGGTTTCCAGGACCCCATCACGGATTCGTTTCAGGTCGATCAGACCGTCAACTCCTTTTCCGTACTGAATGTTCCAACTCAGCAGCTTCAACATTTGATTTGAGCGGTGAATAAGAGAATCATAAAAAGTAAGAGTATATTACTCGAAACTTTTTCGAATCTCTATTGCTGAAAGTAACCCTGGGCCAACCCAAGGGTCCAGAAAAAGAAAAGAGTCGGGTAACGAGACGAATCTAACCACAAAGATTCTCTCCCGCTTTGATCAGCCTAATTAGACTGCCCCCGACTTTATGAGAAAAAAAGGCGTGATGTTGGACTAAAAAAAATCGGATTCTTCCGTTTCGACCATTTCCAGCATTTCCTCCGATAACAGATATTCCTTGCCCATTACCGGCTCTCCCGCAACCTGATCGATTTTTTTAATTGATCCTCCGCGGGATAAAAAACGCTGCATGGCATCGTCAATTTGATTTCTTGAGATTCCAGTCTCCATAATGACCTCCTGTCAATATTAAAAATTAAAGTATTTCATGCAAATTTATGACCATAAAAAATATCAATAAATATCAATATTTTATAAATGCATGAAAAATTGTTTTTCAAAATTTGTGCCCAAGAGTAACCTTGCAATTATTTCCTGTTCAGGAATTTTTTGTTCAAAACCGGTTTCCTGGCATTTACTTCGCATCATGCACGTCAGAAATATGAATGACCGAATCCAAAACGCCTTATGGATTTTAATTCCTGGAAAAGAGATTTGATCCAGGGGAATCGATTAAATGTCCTTTGGAAAGATGAATTTTTTGGCATGACCTCCGCATGAGAACCTTTTTAGATCGGATGCGGGATTTGAAAAATCAGGAAATCTTGCAGAGGTCCGCAGATGAACCCCTTGAGGCATTGAGGGAAAAGGCACTGGATGGTCAATGTCCATCGAATTTTGCTGAGGCAGTCAAAGATAAAGGCAATGGTTTGCTGGAGATCATTGCGGAAGTCAAAGCCCGTGCTCCAGGCAGAGTCAATGTGGAAAGTCTGGCCCCAATCACTGTCGTCCGTGAATATGCCCAGGGCGGTGCAGCAGCAGTTTCTGTATTAACTGACCAAAGCTGGTTTGGCGGGAATCTGGACACCTTATCGGAGGTTTCGGAAAATACGGAACTTCCTTTGCTTCATAAGGAATTCATTGTCAGCGAGTACCAGTTGCTGGAAGGGAGACTCAGGGGTGCTTCCGCATCACTTTTATTGGCGTATTATTTTGATCAGAAAGAATTGAAGGAGATGATGGAACATTGTCATCGATGGCAACTGGAACCCGTCGTGGAGTGTTCTCTGGAAGAGGAACTGCCGAGAGCACTGGAAGCCAATCCAAAGATTTTAATGATCAACAACCGTCCGATTGCGGCGATTCCTGAAGAACCTTCGAAAACTTACCAGCAGGGCAGTGTCGAAGTGACTTTGGACTGGTGGGACAAGTATGAAGAAATCAGGGAATGGAAAGAACAGCCGGGAAAGATCCTGATTAGCGCGAGCTGCATTGATGAACCCTATCATGTCCAGCGTCTTATGGAAATTCCATGTGATGCGTGCCTGGTGGGCAACAGTGCCATGACTGCGGAGGATCGGGTTTCCCATTTAAAATCCTTGCGAAAAGGATCATAAACAACTTCTCAAACAGGATGCATGAACAAAGCTTCAAAAAGTGAATTAAGTGTACTGGTTGTCGATGATGACGAGAACATTCGACTCGTACTGAGTAAAGCACTGGAAAAAGAAGGCTATCGTGTCAGTACCGCTAAAAGTGGTGAAGAAGCGCTATCGATTCTTCAGCGCAGTTTTTTTCATGTGGTGATTTCCGACATCATGATGGCAGAAATGAACGGGATTGAGTTACTGCATCAGATCAAGGAAATGAATTCGTTGATGCAGATCTACATCATGACGGCGCACAGTACCTTGCCCCATGTGATTCAGTGCATGAAAGGGGGGGCATACGATTACTTTGAAAAACCTCTTCAGTTGAAGGACGTCATGACTTCCCTGAATGAAGCTTCAAGACGGGCTGCGCGCTGGAAGGAACTTTACGGAAAGCATTCAATTCCAGCAAAAACGGATCAGGTAACCGCGGAATGATTCAAAATTTTCCAGTTAGAATTAAGATTGCCTGAAAGGCATTTTAAGGTTTTAGTGACTTCGGCTAAGAACGTAACGCGCAAGTTTTTCTAAAGAATCTCGGGCAGGACCTTGAGGTAGTTGTTCCGTTTCCTGCAGGGCTGAAGCGATATAATCCCCTGCTCTACCGAGGCTATACTCGATGGATTCGTATCGCAGGATCATTTGAGTCACTTCTTTCAATTGCTCCGAGCCAATTTGTTTTTCTTTGATCAGATCCAAAAGAAAACTTTTCTCATCCGCCTTACAGTTATGGATGAGGTGAATCAATGGGAGGGTCATTTTCCTTTCCATCAGATCCGTTCCATGATTTTTCCCCGTTTTCGGACTTTCCACATAATCCAAAGCATCGTCCACAATTTGAAACGCCATACCCAGCGCTTCACCATAACGTTTGAGAGCCTCAGATAATTCTGGAGGAGCCTTTGCCAAAACGGCTCCTGCCTGAGCAGCACTTCCGAATAGGCATGCCGTTTTCAGGTAAATGATCCTTAGATAGACGTCCTCATCTTCTGATCCAATTTCTCTTGTCAACTGGAGAATTTCACCTTCCGCCATCAGGGTTGTCGTCCTTGACATGATTTGAAGCAATTCCAGATTTCTCAGGGTGGTGAGCATATGGAATGCTTTGGAAAGCAAATAATCGCCACTGAGGACACTGGCTTCATTCCCCCATATCTGGCGTGCGGCTTTCTGGGCTCGACGGGTCTCTGCCCCATCGACGACATCATCATGAAGCAAGGTTGCGGTGTGAAGGTATTCCACCACCTGTGCTACTCTGAGTGGAGATTCTCCAATCGATTCAAACAGCGATGAGGCCAACAAGACCAAAGCCGGGCGGAGGCGTTTGCCTCCCGCAAGAAGGATGTGATGGGAGACGGTATTCAATAATTCGACATCAGTATCGATATCGTGAATGATGAACTTTTCCAGGAGATCCATTTCTGGACCAATGTTTTTAAGAATTTCTTCGGGCCGGATCTGCAGATTTTTCTGTTCGGGGCTTCCCACTTCATTTTGAACAATTCTTGCCGGGCTATTTGTGATCATGCTCGGTGTGGGAACTTAGGTTTAATCAAAGTAAAAGATCTGTTGAATAAATAAAATGATTGTCAGAAAAAAATGCCTGATGATTTCAATAACCAGTTTGGTTAAGATTCTAAGTATTTAATGAATATTGGGTCAGAATATTTTTTATCTAGTGTTATTCCAAACCATTCCTTAATCAAGTGCTGATTGTGAATCTCAGTCACAAAGATTCAGGATTAACAAAAAATACGTAAGTAGATCCAAAATTAGATGAGTATGCTGGAGTTTGAAGCTTATCATCCGGTGGTTGAAGTGCTCGTGAGTCGATTTGAGGTCGATGCTGCTGGTCTGGAAAACCTGCATGAACAACTTCTCGCTTACAGGCGTGACCTGAAAAAGCTTAAGGAGTTATTACTAAAATATAAGCTTACCAACGAATTGGTTTATCAACAGGCCTTGGCAGAATATTACGATTTAGAGTTCCAGGAAAACATTGATGAAGCTCCTGCGGCCAAAGAATTCACTTCAATGATCCCAATCCGTTATGCCAAGCGCTTTATGTTTTTCCCGGTACGATGGAAAAAAGGAGTTCTAGAAGTTGCCGTGGATGATCCTGCCGAATCCCAGGCTCTGGATGATTTGGGACGGCGTTGTAAATGTCATGTGCAGGCACTGGTTACCACCCCTCAAGCCCTTTTGGATTTAATCAATCGGAGTTATGACGAATCCAGCGCTTCCACAGAAGATGCCGTGGACCAACTCGATAACGTTGAGGAATTCGAGAACATCATGGGCATTGAAGAGCCGGAGGATTTACTTGAAGCCACGGATGAGGAACCGGTCAAGCGTCTGGTCAATAGTCTTCTCTGGCAGGCAGCAAAGGAAGAAGCGAGCGATATCCACATCGATCCTGCTCCTGGAGAAACCCAGGTTCGTTATCGAATCGACGGAATGCTGCATCAGATCACAGTCATTCCCCGACAAGTCCATGTAACCGTGGTGAACCGCATCAAGGTTATGTCAAGGTTGGACATCGCCCAGAAAGGATTGCCCCAGGATGGACGATCGATGGTTCTGATCGCAGGAAAAAAAATCGATATCCGAGTTTCTACGATTCCGACGGTTCATGGTGAAAAAATCGTGATGCGATTGCTTTATCAGGATGAAAAACTGATGAAACTGGAACACCTTGGACTGTTTCCTGAAGTAATGTTGCCTTATGAAAAAATGATTCAGCGGAGTGGGGGGATCATCCTTGTAACCGGCCCCACTGGAAGCGGAAAAACAACAACACTCTATGCCACCCTGGCCTGCATCGATCACCGTTCACGGAATGTGATAACCATCGAAGAACCTGTGGAATATAAACTTTCGGGCTATAGCCAGATTGAAGTAAACCCGAAACTTGGGTTGACCTTCGCCCATTCACTGCGTTCCGTATTAAGGCAGGATCCGGATGTCATCATGGTCGGTGAGATGCGCGATTCTGAAACGGCGCAGATTGCGATTCAGGCCGCTTTAACAGGACACTTGGTATTCAGTACCGTCCATACCAACAGTGCTCCTGCAACCGTAACCCGTCTGATCGACATGGGCATCGAACCTTTTCTGGTCACTTCCACCATCATTGGCATTCTTTCCCAACGGCTCGTTCGAAGAATCTGTCCTGATTGCAGAACGCCTTATGAAGCACATCCTGAAGAACTTCGTGAATTGGGAATACAGGAAAACGCTTCAAATCCTGTCAATCTCTACAAGGGTCAGGGTTGTAACAATTGCAGGGGAACCGGGTATCGCGGCAGAATCGGAATTCATGAACTACTGGTGATGAATGAACGGGTAAAAAATGTGATTATGACCAACAGTGATGCTCAGGCCATCAAGCAACAGGCCATCCTGGAGGGAATGAAAACGTTGAAGATGGATGGCACGGATAAAGTATGTCAAGGATTCACCTCGGCGGAAGAAGTTTTGTCAGTGACCTATGAAGATGAAGCCGAAGGATTGTCATTTTCGGAAAGCAATTTATAGTAGTGAGGAGGTGCTGATCAAGTAACCAAATCCATTCACAATTCACAGGGCGTTCAGTTTTAGAACAAGTTTTGTTCGTCCATGAGGTTTTTCAATTTCGGGGAATCTCTAAATCAAAAAACTCTTAGAGGAAAAATGAAAGAATCTGCTCCAAACCTGCTCACCCCCTATGGGATTCATTGTCAGACTATTCTTCGCAACGCAAGTCCCGCCATTCTCTATGAAGAAGCACTTTTATACGAAACAGATTCCGCAGTATCCGATACAGGAGCCCTGATCGTTTCTTCTTCAGAAAAAACAGGAAGAAGCCCTAAAGACAAGCGAATCGTTACCACTCCTGAATTCATCGATGACATATGGTGGGGCGATGTCAATATCGGGATTGATGAAGACACTTTTTTGATTGTCCGGGAAAGGGCAATCGATTACCTGAATATTTGTGACCGACTCTACATCACCGATGGTTTTGCAGGGTGGGATCCGAAATACCGCATCAAGGTCAGAGTTGTTGCCAGCCGTCCCTATCATGCTTTGTTCATGCACAATATGCTCATCCGGCCTGATGATGCGCAGCTTGAGGAATTTGGAAAGCCGGATTACGTCATTTTCAATGCAGGTAAATTTCCGGCAAATCCGCATACCAAATACATGACCTCCAGGACCAGTGTGGACCTCAGTTTTGCCCGAGGGGAGTTTGTTATTCTCGGAACGGAATATGCCGGAGAGATGAAAAAAGGGGTCTTTACCATCATGAACTACATCATGCCCAAAAAGGGAATCTTATCCATGCATAGTTCAGCAAATGTTGGAAAGAAAGGGGACGTTTCGTTATTTTTTGGACTTTCCGGAACAGGGAAGACGACCCTTTCTGCAGACCCGAACCGAAGCCTGATTGGGGATGATGAACACTGCTGGACCGATGATGGAATCTTTAACATTGAGGGAGGATGTTATGCCAAATGCATTGATCTCAGTGAGGAAAAAGAGCCGGATATCTTCCATGCGATCCGCTACGGAACCGTCCTTGAGAACGTGGTTTTCGATTCCCAATCCAGAAGGGTTGATTATACAGACTCCTCGGTGACTGAAAACACACGGGCTTCATATCCTATTGAATACATTGAGAATTCATTGGTTCCTTGCCTTGGAGGACACCCGGATAACATCCTGTTTCTGACCTGTGATGCCTTCGGGGTCTTGCCCCCGGTTAGTCGATTGACTTCCGAACAGGCCATGTATCATTTTATTAGCGGATATACCGCTAAGGTGGCAGGCACTGAAGTTGGGGTGACGGAGCCAGAAGCCATTTTTTCGGCCTGCTTCGGAGCCGCCTTCATGGTGTGGCATCCAAGTAAGTATGCGGAACTGCTTGCAGAAAGGATTAAGCAACATGGG
>LNZD02000165.1 GCA_001469005.2 SAR324 cluster bacterium lautmerah10 | reverse complement strand
CTAAGGCCTGGACTCTGGTAGGATCGTTTCCGGTAACACTGTCAACCAGCTTTCCGTCCTTGAGCAGGGCGATGAAAGGAATGCCGCGGACTCCGAATTTTGCTGCAGAATCCTGGTTGGAATCAACATCCACCTTACAGACTTTTAACTGTCCGTCGTATTGGTCTGCCAAAGAGTCGATGGTTGGGGCGAGTGCCAGACAGGGTCCGCACCAGCCTGCCCAAAAATCGACCAGGGCGTAGCCTTCTTTGGTTTGTTCTTCAAAAGTTGCAGGGTCGTTCAGGTGTATAACTTTTTCGTTTGCCATGGGTTCTCCGATAATGATTCTGCCTATTCTATGGATTGCAGAATCCCAATTCAATCATTTCAATCAAACCCACATACTTCCAAAAATAGACTTCCAAAACAAGTTTTAGCGAAGTTTCTTCCGACTTTCGGTATTTGGGCTTGGCTCAACCGGGATTTACATTCCGGCATCGCTGCCAGGCGTTTTCTGCCCTGCTGCTGATCTCAATCATCGGTTTTGAGATGGATTCGAGTTCTTCCCGTAATGCTCCAATCTGATTATGAACCTGTTCGGGAGAGGGCGATCCCGTGTGTTTCCTGGCTTCGATCAGAGTCGAGGGATTTTGGTAGGCTTCGATGTTTTCAGGAAGTTCTTGCGGATCTCGTCCCGATTCCTGAAAAGCCTTTTTCAGGGAATCCGCGGAAATGGAGCCGGATTCTGAACTCAACTTGACGGCCCGTGCAATGATGTTGTGGGCTTCGCGGAAGGCGAGACCGTTTTCCCGACAGAGGAGGTCTGCCAGGTCAACGGCATTCATGAATCCGCTTTGACAATGCCGCCGCATTGCATCCATGTCGACTTCGAGGGTCCGGTATACTTCACGGAGGATTCCGGGAGCATCTTCACATTCCCGTACCACGTCCATGATCAAGTATTTGGTCCATTGGGTATCCCGGTTATAGCCGCTCAGGGCGCCTTTCTGGATTCCCAGCAGGCTCTGCAGCTGTCCCTGGACAAAAGCCGCCTTGGAACGGATCACTTCTGCAAAATCCGGATTCTTTTTCTGCGGCATGATCGAGGACCCGGTGACGAATCCGTCATCGATGCGGACCATCTTCAGGTAGGGCAGACTGAGAATGATCAGGTCCTGGGAGATGACGCTGAGGCGGTTCATCAACATGCTGAAGGCATGGGCCAGCTGGGCTTCGTTTTCCCAACGGGAAACGATGCAGTCCAGCGAGTTGCTTTCCACACGATCAAACCCCAATAACTCGGTGGTCAGTTCACGGTTGAGAGGCCAGGAACTACCGAATCCGGCAGCCGCTCCCAACGGGTTACGATTGACCAGCCTGAGGGTAAAACCAAGCCGTTCCAGATCCCTGCAAAGCCCCTGGACATAAGCACAGAGCCAGTGCCCCCAACTGGTGATCATGGCAGGCTGGTAATGGGTAAAACCCGGCATCACCGTCCCGGTATGTTCTTCAGCGAGACCAAGCAGGGTTTCGGCAAAACTTTTCACCTCCTCGAACAGGCCGATAGCCCGGTTGCGAAGATAAAGCCGCATATCACAGGCTGACTGGTCGTTACGGCTTCTGCCGATGTGCATCCGTCCTCCTGCGTCCGCTCCCTGGGCTTCGCTGACAAATACCTCAACGTTGGTATGAACGTCTTCCAACTCCGGTTTCAGTCTGAAGGTTCCTTTCTCGATCGAATCTTCGAGTTCCCGCAATCCGTTCAGGATGCCGGTCAGATGCGTGCCTTGGATCAGCCCGCATTGTTCCAGCATGATGCAATGAGCGCGGTTGGTCCAAATGTCGAAAGGAAGAAGGATCTCATCCGCCATCGGCACTTCACGGACGTCGCGTCCTGCACAGAATTGGACGTTCTGCTGCGCGGGATTCTGGATCAGATGGCCCCCCCAGAGGGTTTTCCGCTCGTCGTTCATTTTTTCAAAAACCAATTAATGGAAACCGGCATTTTCCCATTTCATTTTTCTTGCATGAACCCAGGTCTGATATCCCTTCAAAATGAAGGATGCTATGGCCCCTTGATTGCATTTTCATGAGGCAAAAGCATAACCGATTTGTTTGATTAATCATAAGAAAAATCAATAACGTATGTCAGGGCTATTCGGCAACAACATCTTCACCATCGCCCAGAAATCCTTGGATTTTCGTACCAGCCGCCATGATCTGCTGGCATCCAATGTGGCGAACAAAGACACCCCGGGTTATCAGGCAGAGGACCTCGTCTTCAGGGCGAGTCTGGAAAAGGCGTTGCAGGCGGAACAACCCGGACCGCTGAAGCAGACCGATTCCCGGCATTTTGACGGGAGGAACACTCCGCCTTTAAATGAAGTCGAGGCACAGCGCATTTTAAGCGCTTCACCTTACCCGGATTTTGACGGCAATACCGTCGACCTGGACCGTGAGATGGCAAAAATTGCCGAAAACCAGCTGATGTACAATGCCACCTTAAGGATGCTGGCCCACAAATTCCGCGGATTGAAATCCGCCATTGCAGAAGGACGTTCATGAGCATCATTGATTCTCTTTCCGTTAGCGTTTCGGGCATGACCGCCCAACGCCAGCGGGTAAATACCATTTCTGAAAACCTGGCCAACGCCAACACGACGAGGACCCCTCAGGGCGGTCCCTACCGTCGGCGTGAAGTGATCTTTGCCGCCGTGGCCAACGACCGTAAATTCGAAGACGAACTCCGTGCCCAGGAACGGTCCCTGGACACTGCGACCCAGGTCAAGGTGGTGGGCATCGTTCAGGATACCAAACCGCCGATCCTCAGGTATGAACCGGGACACCCCGATGCGAATGAGGAGGGCTATGTGGCAATGCCGAACATCAACACCATGCAGGAGATGGTGAACCTGATGGAAGCCTCACGATCCTACGAAGCGAATGTGGCCGCTTTCAATGCCTCCAAGAGCATGTGGCAGTCAGCGCTGGATTTGGGACGAGGTATGGGTTAACTTAGTGGTTCTTGAATGAAGTGAAGTTTTCGATGCAGCGTAAAAACAGATGGAGAACACATGAATCTTAAACTTCCCCCGGTTTCACCGACCGGTCCCCAGGAAGCCCTTGCCCGACAGACCCGTGAAGACGGTTCCGGATCCGGTGGAGGAATCGGACAGAATTTTGAAAAACTGCTCCAACAGGTCAACCAGCAGCAGCTGACCGCCGAGGCCAAGCAGGTCGAGTTGCTGACCGCCGAAAACAAGGACATTCACGGGACCATGATCGCCCTGGAAAAGGCTGACATTTCCATGAGGCTCATGCTTCAGATCCGTAACAAACTCGTCTCCGCCTACGAGGAGGTGATGAGGATGCAGGTCTGATTTTCCCTCACAGACCCTTCACCTCGACCCATTTACTGAATCAGCGCATCACTTCCTGCAGATATTGCTGCTGAAGTTTGGTTCTTCGCTGGGAATCCTGTCCCTGCTGATTCTGGATTTTTTCCCGAAAGAGTGGATTTGCCTGGAATTCATATTCGAATTTCATCGGCCTGACGCTTTTTTCCGACCAGTAACGTCTTCCTCCCCCTTCCCTCTGGGCCATCATTTGGTTGTTTGACATCTGCTGCGCCTGCTGTTGAAGCTGGTTCAGGTTTTGAGTCAGGCGTTCGAGGCTGTTCTTGGCATCCCCTGCGGACTGGAAGGAAGGCATCGGCATGGAATTTTTCAGGTTGCCTTCCGTGTCGCTGGATGCCTGCATGCCCAATTGAAGTTCCCTCCGGGGAGTGCGTGTGTTGAGCATCGATGATTCCGGAAGCTGCATTAACCCGGACTGCATTTTTCGGATCAGTTCGCTGATTTGCCGCTGCAATTCAGCCGCCTGTTTGGCCACGTCCTCAGGAAGTTTTTGGGAGGCGTTGTGGGGTTCCAGCATCTTTCGCACCTGATTCTCCCGGGACAGGGCCTGCTGGGCCTGGGACATCATCTGCTGAAGATCCTGATTGGTCTGAGAAAAACGCTGCTGGTTGTTTTGAGCCAGGGACTGCTGAAGATCTTGTTGCTGGCGGTTGAGGGCCGTCATCAACTGGTCCAGAAGCTGTTGGGCTTCATCAAACCGTTGCTGGCGGATCAATTCACGCATCGCCTCCATCAGCGAAGATAGCGGAATCTGCTGTTGTTGCTGCTGCGGGGTTTGGGAATTCTGGGAATTCAGCCATTGCTGGGTCTGCTCCTGTTCCGCGAGGCTTTCATTCATCCTTTGTTCCAACTGCTGCATCATCTGCATCAGTGCTTCCATATTGGCGTTTTCAGGGTTGCGCTTCATCTCCTCCAACCACTGCTCCAACTGCTGGAGATCCTGGAAAACATCCTCGCCTTCCTGAAGGGTGTTTTCCATGTCCTGCTGCTCGAGCAGATAACGCAGCCTGTGCCTCATTTGACGCACCATCTGGTATTCCTCCTTCAGTATCCGCTCCTGCTTGACCAGGATGACATCGCTGGATGCCTGTGTCGTTTCCCAGGAAACCGGAGCCAAAACCAGGATGGCCAATGATAATTTAAGAATAAATTTCATCAATTTTTGAGGATTCAATGCAGTGAGTCTTAAAATAATGCATTGGAAACGGAAGAAAAAGTAAATCCTTAGTCTTAGTTAAGACTAGCCTTGAGCATTCAAGGACTTTTTCAGGATTTACGTCAATGGGTCCTGGGAAGATTCCAGTTCAGCGTCTTTATTTTCCAGGACTTGATGGAAGGTTTCGATGTAGGTTTTGACGTTACGGTAAATCAAATCGTGTTCTGCATCCGGCAAGCGGGCCATCAACTCGGCCTGGACTTCACTGGAAACGGCGGAAACGTTCACATTGGCATCTATCCCCTGCCGGGAAATACCGACTTCCCAGCTTCGCCGGTCACGGGTGGAACGGTGTTTGGTCACCAGGCCTTTTTTCACCATCCGTTCCACCAATCTTGTGATCCGGCTTTCAGAAACTCCGAGGCGTTCCGCCAATTCATTCATCCTTACCGCTTCCAGTTCGTCGGCCAAAAGGCTCAAAAGCCTGCATTCCATCTCTCCGAGCTGTGCACATTTTTTCTGAACACTGCTCCGGTAATGGATCAGGCTGAAGAGCGATTCGGCCAGTCCTGGAAAATCCGGATGTTTCTCCAATGATCCGGTTGCTTCCGCCAACGGATTTGAATTCATCCCTGGTACCGTTCAGGAAACGGTCTGCTCGGGAACCTGGAGAACATCCTTGATCGCCTGGACGAAATTTTCTTTGGGCAAAGCTCCCATGGACATCTGAGGTTTTCCATCCTTGGGGACAAAAAGAATCGACGGGATGCTGCGGATGTTGAACATCGAGGCAAGTTCCTGCTCCTTCTCCGTGTCGACCTTGTAGATGTCGACTTTTCCTTCGTATTCCTCTGCCAGATTCTCCAGGATGGGTGCGACGACCTTACAGGGATTGCACCAGTCCGCATAAAAATCGATGATGCAGGGCTTGTCTCCGGCAAAACTCCACTCCTGATTTGATTCAAAATCAAAAACCTTATTCTTGAAGCTTTCTTTAGTTAAATGTTCCATCATGATCTCCTTGATGTGGGTTCAATGTTAATGATGAAACCATCCTAAACCATATACTTGATAGTGTCAAATAAATTTCTGGAATTGAGCATTTAGGAAGGAATGGCAATTACTTTCCGTTCGGCAATAGTGATTTCGCTGATCCATGCGCTTTGGGGAGGAAACCCGGTGGCAGTCAAATTCGGGCTTCAGGTTTTTCCCCCGTTGTGGAGCGGTTTCCTTCGTTTTTCCATTGCCATTCTCTGCATTCTGATTTGGGCCCGGTTCAAGGGAATTCCGATGATGCTCAAGCGCGAGGAGTTGAGGCCTTTTTCCAT
>LNZD02000164.1 GCA_001469005.2 SAR324 cluster bacterium lautmerah10 | reverse complement strand
AGCCGGGATAGGGTAAGAAGTTTAAAACTAAGACCAGGGGACATGCAGCTTTTTAAGGGACGTTATTCTCTCCACCGGGTGACCAGGGTTCAAGGAAAGATAAAACGAATCATCGCCCTTCCGAGTTATACCACCCATCCTGGGATGATGAATCGTCCTGAACATTCCATACAGGTCTATGGGAAATCGCTGCCGATTCAGTACGAACGAGAGAATGTACGTTCTGACAATCTTATCGATTGATCAGGTCGTCTGCAGCAATACCAAAGGTTTTTGTCTCAAAACTCCGGAAGTGGCCAGCAAGGAAACCACCATTCCGAGAAAAGTCACCCCGGCAATACCCATCGCACTGTTGAGCCATGCTGGGTGCCAAAGACTTTCGAAAATCTGCCAAGACAGGGTGTAGGACATCGCCATGCTGAGAACGACTCCAAAGAATGCCGCCATGCTGCTCAAAATTCCGAACTCGAGCAGGATCATGCTACGGATGTTGGAAAACCCTGCTCCCAATACCTTGAGCAGGTTGATTTCCCGATAGCGTCTCTGCACCTCATAACGTGCAATGGAAAAAACCACCACCATGCCCACCAGGATCGAAAGGTAGGCCATCATCCTGATGGCAAGACTCATCTGATCCGTTATTTCGATCACCCGCCCGACAATCCTTGTCACGTCGATTACTGACACATTGGGAAATTCTTTGATGATCCGGGTTTGAACCGAAATTCGTGATGCGGCATCCAGACCTGAAACCGAACCGAGAAAACTGGCAGGAGCATCCTCAAGCACCCCGGTTTGGAAGAGGATGAAAAAATTAGGTTGAAAACTGTTCCATTTGACCTGCCGAAGGTTGACGATTTTCCCTTCAACCGGAATTCCCTGAACATCAAAAACCAACAAATCGCCCATCTCCAGGCCGAGACGGGAAGCATACCGTTCTTCAATGGAAATTTCTGCAGGCAGTCCGGAATCGAAATCATAATCATTGGAGAGAGGAGTTCCTGCAACGATCTTTTCGGAGTTGAACAGTTCCGGGCGGTATGACACGTTCAATCCCCTGGATCGGAAACGCCTTTCACGTTCCTCTTCCCGGGTCAACATCTGCCGGTTCGAATCATCCATTTCCCGTTGAAAGGGTTCTCCATTAACCGAAACAAGCCTTGCCCGGATCAATGGAGAAAGCATGTCGAGCGGAATTTGCTGGTCGGCAAGCAAAGATTTTAAGGGGTCAGTCTGTTCGGGCTGGATGTCAAATAAAAACAAACTTGGAAGTTTGAAATCCTTGGGCTTTGAAATCTCTTCCAAAAGGCCCTGCTGGATTTGCGGCACCAGGTTGATCAGCAGGGTGCCCATCGCAATTGCCATGAAACAGGAAACGGCACTGAGGCGGTTGCGTGAGAGGTTTTTCAGTGCGAGCCTGACAAAAGGAGCCCTTGTTTTTCCGAACATTTCGGTGAGCTTCACCATTCCCAGGCCAAACAATCCGAGCAGAAAGATACAACCCAGCAGCAATGCAATGAAAAGGGATCCGACCAGCAAGGACTGCGATTGCCAGACTGCAAGCAGCCAGTAGGTGATAACGAGGGGCAGATAGCTTAGAAGGTTCATCACATTCCAACTTCCCGGGCTTTTTCCTGCTTCCACATGGGCGCTGAAAAGCGAGAGCGGCTGGACTTTGCGGATTCCGTGCAGGACCGGAAGACAAAACACAATACTGCCGATTGATCCGATCATCAGCGCCAGCCAAAGACTGCGGACCCGGACCATCGTCTCGAACCCGCGGGGCAGGAATTCTTCCAACAGCATCGGCAGCGCGGGAAGCAAAAGCACTGAAAAGAGCATGGCCAGCATAGACGCAAGTGTGCCCATCAAAACCAGTTGCCAGATCACGACCTGGAAGGTTTCCCTGCGATGGGCCCCAAGACTCATCAAAACCGCCATTTCTCGAAAACGGGTTTGCAGAAAACTTCGGAAGAGATAAGCCGCGCCGATACTTGCCAGAAAAAGCGCGATCAAAGCAATCAATCCCAGATAATCGTTGAGGTAGCCCAGAACTCTTCCCAGATTTTCACTGGCATCTTCATGGGTTCGGACACGAATTCTTTCGTTACTGTTCCCCATGAGCCTAATTTTGTTTTCAAGCTCGTCTTCAAGTTTTTGGATCTCTTGATGATCAGAGAATTTATATAAATTTTCATAATAGACTCGGCTTTTTTGGGTTAGCAATCCGGTCTCCATCGCCTGGGGCATTCCGACATAAACCCTGGGAGCAACTCCGAAGGTATTGAATGCGCTGCTCGGATCTTCCAATACGACATCCCCGACGATGAAATCGACTTCCCCAAGCCTGAGTGTGTCCCCAATTTCCAGGCCCAGGGTAATCAGCAGTTCCGGATAAGCCCAGAGTTTGCCAGCCTTAATCAGTTCCTCATCCACCATTTTGGGGTTGGCATTCTTCTGGTTTCCCAGAACCAGCTTCCCGTAATACGGAAAACCGTTTTCGATGGCCACCAATTGAATCAGCCTGGAGTTCGATTCATTCGCTGCCATGGTCACAAAATGAATCTTTTTTAAGGCTTCCCACGGTGAGGGCAGCATCTGCTCTAACTGATTCAGGGTTTCCGGAGGAACCGGCATCCTGGATGAAATAGAAATATCTGCACCTAGAATCGATTTCGAATTCCGGGTTAAATGCCGGTCCAGGGAAACCTGAAACGAATCAAGAGCGATGAAACCGGCAAGCCCGAGGGACAGATTCAGAATGAAAAAGATGCTGAAACGTCGGTGGTTCAGCAGTTCCTTGAAAGCCAACCGGAACCACAGCCACAGGCGCTTGGAACCTGACCTGCTTTTGGTTCCGACAGCAGGAATCGGGTAGGTGATCTCACTCACTGAAGAAGCCCCTGACTGAGGGTCAACTGTTTGGAACATCGTAAAGCAAGCTCGGAATTGTGAGTGACCAAAACCATCGTCATTCCTGTTCTTCCAACCAGATCGAATAAGAGGTCTGCCACCTGTTCTCCAGTGTCATGATCCAGGTTCCCCGACGGCTCATCCGCAAGAAGAAGCGCTGGGCGAATGACGATCGCCCGGGCAATGGCCACCCGCTGGCACTCCCCTCCACTGAGTTGGTGGGGAAAATGATCCATACGCGAGCCAAGGCCCACCTGCTCCAGTGCTTTCTCGGCAAGTTCAAGAGCATCCTGCTGGTGATTCATTTCCAGGGGGAGACTCACGTTTTCCAGGGCATTGAGGTGGGTCATCAGATGAAACTGCTGAAAGATGATTCCGATGTTTTCCGCCCGGAATTGAGTCAATTCTTCCTCGGACATCGAATCCAGATGTCGTTCTTTCAATTCACGGGGGAAGTGTTATTGACTCCAGGAAAGGTTTTGGTCAGATTTTCAATATCGAGCAGCATACTGAATTTATGAAATGTTAATTTCCGTCATTTTAACTTTATGAATTAGGCATATCAAAGAGAGTTTCGTAACTCATTGTAACGACAGACAATCTAAAGCGGATCAGTTCACCAGTTTTTTGGTAAGACTGTTGCCTGTGTAAATCAGCAGGGCCATCCAAATCAGGGTAAAGGTAACCCCATGGGTCAAACTAAAGGGCTCATTATAAATAAAAACTCCAAGCAGGAATTGAAAGGTGGGTGCAAGATACTGGAACAGACCGAGGGTTGAGTAGCGTAATCTTTTGGCTGCTGCGGCAAAGCAAAGGAGTGGGAAGGAGGTAATCAGTCCGCAACCCAGAAAGTACAGATCCATTTCACTCAGGGTGCCGAAGTGACTGGACCCGTCATAAGTCCACAAACCGAGCAGCAACAACGCCGCAGGCACCAGAATCAGTGTTTCCATGGTCAATCCGATCAAGGGTCCCACATCTGCCACTTTTCGGAGCACTCCATAGACCGAAAAGGTCCCGGCCAATCCGAGTGCAATCCAGGGTAATTCACCAAAACCATAGAGGTAATTCAAGACTCCGCAGAATGCCAGTAAGAGTGCCAGACTCTGCCAGAGATTGAATCGTTCCCTGAAAACCAGCATCCCGAGCATCACATTAACCAATGGATTGATAAAATAACCGAGACTGGTTTCCAAGATCCATCCTTCATTGACCGCCCAGATGTAAATCAACCAGTTCGCTCCTAGAAGCAGGGATGTGGTCAACATCAGGAGAAGTTGTTTCGGATTTTTGATGAGCAGGAACAGTTCGAACAACCTTCTGCGGAGTGACACCACAATCAGCAGAAAGACCACGGACCAGAGGATTCGATGAACAAGGACCTCCAATGCCGAGATCCCGACGAAAAGTTTCCAGTAAACCGGCAAAAGCCCCCACGTTCCATAAGCAAGTACCGCATACAAAGGCCCCTGCCAGACAGGCTGATCAACTGAAAAATTGTCGGCTTCCGCTATCACTGATGAGGATCTGTTCAGAATTCGATCTGGGTCCTTTGGGAATCGAGGAGGAACGTTTGTGATGGAACACTGAAGAAGTCCCGGAGACCTTCCTGGAACTCCTTTTCAATCCTGATCGCGCATTCCTTTCCCGCAACAGCAGGAACTTCTGAAACCAGAAAGATCCTTGAACTGTCCTGATGAACCAGTCCGGTTCGGGCTTGACGCCACATGAAATGGCGGGTCAGTATCGTGCTCCCTGAAGCATAGGCCACTTCTCCGGGATCCACCATGATCGCTTCATCCTGGTCCAAGGCTGTGAACTGATCTCCTTCACAGGTCAGACGGAGTTCTATGTCTCCCTCAAGAGGATCCAGGTCAAAGGCTCCTGCAGCCACCACATGATTGAGTGAGATGGCATTGTAAAAATCCGCCAGAGGATTAATGGAGAAACGATCTCCTCCTTTCAGAGCTCGGCGCAGAAGGGCCTCAATCGAAGTTGGAAATTTTTTGTGCGAAACACCGATTCCCTGAAACTGCTCCCGAAACGGATGGGACTGCGCATTTGGGAGGTCCAGATTTCCTGCCGCAAGCCAGGCTTGATTCCAGTATGCCGATACCAAGCCTTCGGAATCAGAATTCGTGAGCGTTTCCGGAACTGCAACCACAAGATGCATTCCCGGGAAAAAACTGAAAATTTTTGGATCAACATCAAATTTCATAAAATCCCCTGTTTTGCTGAAAAGCCTAGGGGATGATCTCTGAAAACAAAAGAGATTTGCAGATTCAACATTCCCTCAAAACAAGGGACAAACTTGGATGACTCTTTAAATCGTAAACAACCAGGATTAGCGGAGGAGGAATTGGAGAGATCGGGTTTCTCCATGCTGCATCACAAAAAAATGCTCATTGGAGATTCCTTTTTGAGTAAGGGCATCCTCTAGTAATTTTGGTGGTTCGTCCACCGGTTCATCTGCCATAGCGAATGTTCCCCAATGAATCGCAACGGAATAACGGGAATCGATGTCCTGGTGTATCTTCACCGCTTCCTCCGGGTTGACATGAGCCTGTTTCATGAACCATCGTGGGCTGTAGGCTCCAATGGGAATTGCAGCCAGATCGAAGCCTTCGAATTTTTTTCCGAGGTCAATGAAATCCTTGGCAATGAAATCATTGGAATATCCTGTATCTCCCGCAAAGAAAAAACGGAATTTTGGATGTTCCAAGACCCACCCGGCCCAGAGGACTTGATTACGGTCCCAGAGCTTTCTTCCACTCCAGTGCTGGACTGGTACTGCATGGATCTTCCACCCCAGATATTGCTGCTCTTCCCACCAGTCCATTTCAACCACATTGGGGATCTCTAAGTCCTCAAACCATTCCTTTTGATTGAGTGGAACAAAAATTCTTGGAGGCTGATCTTTCTGCTTTTGATGGATTTTTTCCAGGGTCAGACGGTCGAGATGATCATAGTGATTATGGGAGATGACAATCAGGTCAATATGGGGAAGATCCTCGATTGAAATCCCGGGTTTCATGTACCGTTCCGGGCCCGCAAAACTGACGGGAGATGCTCTCCGGGTCAGATGCGGTGCAACAGGTTCTGGGGCCACCCTGTTCCAACGCCACTTCAGCAATTTAGAAAAAGGTTTGTCGATTGATTCGAGATAATTATTTTTGAAAGTTCCATCCGCTAAATGATGGGTTTTCATGGTCTGGGCAGAAAGAGGAAGGTTTTGGGAACAACCCCCAACGATCCAAAGTAACAGCAGAACAATGGGGATTTTTCTAGACAAACAATAAATTTTTATTTTTGAAAATTGACTGAGGCGGAGAGCAAAGTCTGGATCAGTTGTTCCAATTCCAGGGGAGAAGTTTTTCTGGTGCAGTTTCACGGATTAAAGCGCGAGCCAGGATTAGACCGGGATCGATGATGAAGGTTCTTCCGATTTTACGTTCAGGGATACCGATGGGAATTTCGGTGCAGCCTAAAATCACTGCATCGGCGTTCATTTTTTGAAGGGATTCAACCCCCTCGAGCAAAATGTTACGGGCTGTTTTCGTGACTGGATTGGCCTGGACCTTGATTCCGTGTTTTTTGTGAAAAAGGGCTTCCTCATGTATACGCGTTTGCTGAGAATCGTCCAAGACCAAGGTGTTATAACATTCCGGCTCCAGTAATTCCGGATAGAATCCTGCCTTCCAGGTACCAAGCGTGGAAAGGATTCCGATATTTTTAACCGTGGGACATTCGCTGCCGATGAAATTCACAGTTTCCTGAATCATGTCCAGGTAGCGTGCTGATTTGGCATGGGGGGCAATTTCTTGATGAAAAACCTCAAGGATCGGTGCAGCATGCGCCGTATTACAAGGCATCCCGATCACCTTGGCGTTCATCGTTTGCAGATCCAAAAAATTCTTTGCCAATGCGTACGCAGGGTTTTCTTCGGATTCCCCGAGTAGAAAACGGGTACGGTCTTCAATCTCACCCGGAGTGGAGACTGATACCATTGGGAGGTACTCCTGATCACAACTTGCATCGGTTTGTTCCAGGATTTTGGTTGCCAGGTCCAGACCTGCAAAGGGTCCCGCGCCTGCAATGATTCCGATGATCGGTTCCGTCATTCTAAAGATGCTTTTGAAGGTTTTTTAAAAATCCTGGTGAATCAACCCAACTTGGCAATTGGAGACAAAATGGTCACACTTTTCCAAATGTGGAAACTGGATCATGGCTTAAGCCTCAAGGCAAGTCAAGGGAGCCTAGAGACCATCAAACCAGCAAAGAACTTGCCTGCTATGGACTGCATCATTAGCATGGTTTCCTGAATCAGGTTGCTAGGTTTTTTTCATTCATTCCCTCGTCGATTTTAAACTTAAACCATTTTTGAAAATGCCTGTTCCCAAGGCAGAAACACCTATGATGCGTCAGTTCCACGCAATCAAAAAGGAACATCCGGATAAGATCCTCTTCTACCGCATGGGAGATTTTTACGAAATGTTCGGAGAAGACGCGGTCATCAGCGCCAAAGTCTTACAAATCGCACTGACATCAAGAGACAAAAAACGTGAAGATTCCATTCCCATGTGCGGAGTTCCATACCGTGCGTATGAAGCCTACCTGAATAAACTGACGGCCGCAGGCTACAAAGTCGCCATCTGTGAGCAGATGGAGGACCCCGCTCAAGCCAAGGGACTGGTCGAACGCCAAATCGTCAGAGTCGTTACCCCGGGAACGACCGTATCACCACAATTGATTGAAGCAGACCGGAATCATTATCTGCTGGCGATTAATGGAACGATGCGCTCAAAAACGCTTGGAGTCGCCTTCACCGATGTGTCTACCGGAGAATTCGAGGTTTGCGAATTCCGGTTTGATGAATTGACGCGTTTTTATGACTTTATCTCTCTCCTTCAGCCAAGAGAGATTCTGCTGGCCCAGAGCCGTTCCGAGGCAGAGACTCAGTTTTTGGAGGAACTCACCAAAAGGATTCTCCAACTCGTCAGCCTCGGCAATAGTTCGGAATCCAATGAAAATCTGGAACAGTTATTCAATTTTCTCGATCCTTACCAATTTGACTTTGATTCGGCTGAAAAGCGATTGAAGACGCATTTCCGCACCTTGAACCTTGCAGGATTCGGGATCGAAGGGATGCCTCATGCCATCGCTTCCGCAGGGGCCCTGTTGAGGTACCTGGAGGATACTCAGAAATGCAGCCTGGTCCACTTCAATACCATCCGCAGGCATCGTTTTGAAGAATCGATGCTGCTTGATGAATCAAGTGTGGTCAATCTGGAGTTATTTGATAACCAGAGCGGACAGCGTCAGCATACCCTCTACGCGGTGGTGAACCGAACTCTGACCCCGATGGGGGGCCGATTGTTGAGACAATGGCTCCGGCAGCCGCTTCTCGATCTGGACCAGGTCAATCAGCGTCTGGACGCAATCGATGCTTTCCGCGGACAGTTCATGCTCTGCGGTGAATTTCGGGCTCTGTTGAAGATGATCCAGGATCTTCCCAGAATCATGGGACGCATCAGCCTTCCCGTGGCAGGTATCGCAGATCTTGTGGCGCTTCGGGAATCAATCCAACCTTTGCAAACAATTCCTGAATTTCTCAAAGAATTCGACACGCCCCTGATCAATCAGATTAAAGATGATTTTGACACCCTGGAAGAACTCAAAGGGCTTTTGGGCGAACAATTGTTGGAAGAACCCTCCAACCGGCTCAGAGAAGGTGGCTTCATGGCGGCAGGAATTTCTGAAGAGTTGGATGAACTTCGGAGGATTTCACTAAACACGAAACAGTTCCTGAATGAAATGCTGGTGAGGGAAAAGCAGCGTACCGGTATTCCATCCCTGAAAATCAGTTTCAACAAAGTCTTCGGATACTACATGGAAGTCAGCAATGTCCATAAAGATTCGGTTCCGGAGGACTACATCAGAAAACAAACCCTGGTCAATGCAGAACGTTACATCACTCAGGAACTTAAGGAATTTGAAGAAAAAATCCTGACTGCCGAGGAACGCATAGGAGAACTCGAATACTCCCTCTTCCTGGAACTGAAGGAACAAATAATGTTGCAATCCCAGAGGCTTCAAAAAACGGCCTCTGAAATTGCTGTGTTGGATGTGCTCGCAGGTTGGGCTGATCTGGCCGAACACATGAATTACAAAAGGCCCGTTCTGAGACCCATGAGTGCTGAACGAATGATGGATTTCCGCGCCTGCCGACATCCAGTGATCGAGCAGATTGACCTCGGTGAAGCATTTGTCCCCAACGATCTCCAACTGGAACAAAGCGGAAACAGGATCATGCTCATCACCGGCCCCAACATGGCTGGCAAATCAACCTTCATGAGGCAGGTCGCCCTCAATGTGCTGATGGCTCAATGCGGCTGTTTTGTCCCGGCGGAACATGCCGAATTTTCCATGGTCGACCGGATTTTCACTCGTGTCGGAGCATCCGACAACCTCAGTCTCGGGCAAAGCACCTTCATGATGGAAATGAACGAAGTCTCAGCAATCCTCCACAATGCGAGCAGCCTCAGCCTGATCATCCTCGATGAGGTAGGCCGGGGCACCAGCACGTTTGACGGAATCAGCATCGCCTGGGCGATTGTGGAAAGTCTCCATTCCCTTGGAGCCTTGACCCTCTGTGCCACCCATTATCACGAATTGACTGCTCTCTCGAAGGAACTGGATGGAGTTGAAAATTACAGTTTCCTCGTTGAAGAAGAGGGAGAGGAAATCGTATTTCTCAGAAAACTGATCGAAGGTGAAGCGAACAAGAGTTATGGTGTTCAGGTTGCACGGCTTGCAGGCCTGCCTGATGCTGTGGTTCGAAGAGCGGCTGAAATGATGATTGAACTGGAAGATCATTCGGTCCTCCACCACATGCCTGCCCCTCCCCAACAGGATCACATTATGGGAGTGGATGCTGAAAATAATTCGCAGGAAGATTCCGCCCAGGAAATACAAAGCACCTATTCACCTCAAAAACAGGTCGATGAGTTTCAGCAACTCAGCCTTTTTGCGGAAGAACCAGCCTATCTCGAAGAATTGCGTCAACTGAAAATCAATGCGATGACTCCCTTGGATGCCCTCAACTACCTCGACCAATTGATCAAAAAAGTCCAATCCTCAGGGAATTGATGATTTACATGCCTTTGAAAACTACTTTGAGAAGAAAAACATGACACAAAGAATTGCCATCTATCCCACAAGTGCCAACCCACCGACCCTCGGGCATGCGGACATCCTGGTCCGTACAGCACGCTATTTTGATTATGTTTATTGGGCGGCAGCAATCAATCCCGAAAAAACCTATTCTTTCACTGAAGAACAAAGGCTCTTGATGATGTCAGAATACATCCAGCACCATCAGCTCAAAAATGTCTCCGCAGAAGCTTTCAATGGTTCTACAGTGCGCTATGCCCAGGCTCGTGATGCATGTGCGATTGTGAAGGGGTTGAGGAGCCTTGAAGATTTCGAAGGGGAATTTCAGCAGGCTGTCGGAAACACAGGAATCGATCCGAATATCGAGACATTCTGCCTTTTTGGAAAACCCGAGCTGTTTGCAGTCAGTTCCACGCTGGTCCGGGAACTGGCATTGCTCGGTGAAAAGATTGAAAACTATGTCCTTCCTTCTGTGGCGGAAATTGTCTACAAGATCATCCAGGAAAAGAAACTTAAACCGGAATGACTGCAGGAACCCAGCCTTTTCAAATTAAACTTTCTTCTTTATTGATTTGGGGGTTGGGATTGTTCTGGATGCTGGCGATGCTTTCCGCAGACTTCAGGGATCCAACTTTTTTCAATCCGCTCTATCCTGCGGAAGGACTTCACAACTGGCTCAGTCTTCCTGGGGCGCTTCTGGGAGGGAGCATCATCGAAATCTTCGGTCCTGTTTCCCTGTTAACTCCATGGCTA
>LNZD02000163.1 GCA_001469005.2 SAR324 cluster bacterium lautmerah10 | reverse complement strand
CCTGTGAATTTGAGTAATTTTTCGAAAATCACCAGAGCCGGAAGAATCACATCGGCCCGGTCTTCTTCCATCTCAAGGTCCCTGATCCTCTCATTCAGGTTGAGTTTGATTACGTTGCGTTTGAATTTGGAAAATCTCTGTTTGTCCAGAATCATCCGCCCCTGGCTGAATCCCGGAGCGTCCCGGTCCGTTTTCCCGGAAAAGCGTCCAATCGCCGTTGCATTGCCCCCGGTGATCACCAGTGTTTCAACCCTGGGCTTGCCCAGTCTTTTTTTGAGAAAATCGATGAAATCCTCGACATAATATTCCGCCCAGTTGAGGAAGGCTTTTTCGCGTTCTGGATGGTAGGGAAACATTTTCAGCATCCTGACTGTGCCCATCCTGAAAGACTCGGCAAATTCGATTTCTCCCTCCTCAAGCAGGGTCACCTCGAGACTCCCTCCTCCAAGATCCGCGAGCATGATCCGTCCTTTCGACAGATCCATCACACGCTGCACGGCACGCTGTAAAAGCTGGGCTTCTTCCCCGCCGGAGATGGATTCAAGCTGGATCCCGGTTTCCATCTCAACCCTTTCGATCACCGTCTGCCGGTTTCCTGATTCCCTGAAGGCACTGGTGCAGTAGGCACAGATTTCTTTGCAGTTGTTCTGTTCCAGGGTTTTCTGGTAGACCTTGATCGTTGCCAGCAGTTGTTCGATCCGTTCCTCGGTGATGTATCCCATGCGGAACACATCCTCACCGAGGCGAATCGGGGTGCGGTTTTTCTCAAGTTCCTCGATCCGGTAATCTTCCGTCAGCCTGGCGCAGATCATCCGGATCGCATTCGAACCGATGTCGATGGCACCGATAACGTTCTGATCAGGCATGAAACTTGGGAACCGCTTTAAAATTCTGTTGGCGTTTGAGGTAGGTTTCCCGGATCAGTTCCACATCTTCCAGGAAAAGGGGCAATTCATCGAGCGTCAGGGCCTGGGGACCATCTACCAGGGCTTCTGCCGGGTTCGGATGAAAATCGACTAGCACCATATTGGCCCCGGCGACCAAACCCTGTGCGGTGGCATGGAATATATCGGGAATCCCGTCGGAAGAAAGAGCCCTGGTTCCAACCGAATGGGAAGGATCGATGCAGACCGGCATCCTGGTCATGCGTTTGATCACCGGTACATGGGCGAAATCCACCATGTTCCGGTGCGGAGTGTTGAAAGAGGTTTTCATCCCGCGCAGGCAGAAAATGACCCTGGTGTTGCCCTCGCTGGCCAGGTACTCGGCTGCATTCAGTGATTCGGTGAGAGAGATGCCGAAACCGCGTTTGAGCAGCACCGGGTAATCCTGCTGCCTCCCCAGGTTTTTCAGGAGTTCAAAATTCTGGATGTTCCGTGTGCCGACCTGGAGCATGACCCCGGTGGGACGACCGCAGTGTTCCAGGGTCTGGTCAATCTCCTCCAGGTGCTTTTCATGGGTCACTTCCATCGCAATCACCCGGATCCCGTATTTTCCGGCAAGTTCGAAAACATAAGGCAGGCAATCCAACCCGTGTCCCTGAAACGAATACGGGTTGGTGCGGGGTTTGTAGGCCCCCATCCGCGTGCACTGTTGCCCGAACTGCTGCAGGCATTTCATCATGCCTTCCACGTTTCCCTTTCGGTCTACAGCGCACAGCCCGGCAAACAGATGGAAACTGTCCTGGTTGAACCGGACCCCGTTGTATTCAAAATCCAGCGAAGGACTTTCTGGCGCATGCTTTCCAAGAATCCGGAATTCATGGGAAATGCGGATCACCTTCTCCACCGCAGGCAGTGAAGCAATGTCCTCGATATTCAGTTTTTTTGTATCGCCGACCAGGTAGATCTCGGTCAGTTTCTGCTGCTCCCCCTGGACCACATGGGTCTGCAGTTGGATATCCTGCAGTTCTTCCAGAAACTGGAACGTCGTCCTGTAATCGTCAGAATTCTCATCCGTGTTGGGATGAAGGATGGCGAGCATTGGAAGTTAAGGACTCGGCGGGAAGTATTGTCAATGAGAAAGGGTGATGTTTTCCTAAATACCCTATCCTTTCTCCGACCAGATGTGAAACGCTTTCATTCCGTCATCAGTAGACGGCAATGAGACCTGTGTCAGTCTCTGATCTTTATCTACTGGGGATAGACCATCTGAATCACCTGCACAACCTGGCAGGCGGCAATGATGGCGATTCCCACTGGAACGATCGAATGCTTCAGTTTTGCAAATCCAACCAGGGTCACAATGGTGACCAGCAGGATGATGGCAATCATCATCGCGTTGGAATTGATGTATTCCATCAATATGCTTGGGTCAAAAGGGAGTTTGAAATCTTCAGCCATGGGGTCTCCATTAAAAATAGGTTGATAAACCCATAGGCTTCAAAAAGCATTCCAGAGGCAGGCAGGAGGCAAAGGATTTCCCCCTGAAGCTTTCCCGGGAGAAGCTTCTTGAGCTTTTACATGGAACCGTTAACTTGGTTCATATCTCAACTTCAGGCCAAGAAACGATGCTCAGCAGTTCAGAAATCGAAAGCTACCATCAGGACGGGTTCGTCATCCCGGATTTCCGCATCGACGAGCAGACCCTGGAACAGATCCGTTCGGACCACGAGCGGTTGCTGAAAAAGCATCCTGAATTTCTGAATTACTGTCCGAACGTGCTGGCCTATGATCTCAGTTTTTTGAACTACGCACGGATTCCCGAGATCCTGGATCTGGTCGAGTCGGTCCTGGGTCCGGACTTCGCACTTTGGAACTCGAGTTTTTTTGCCAAACCTGCGGAAAAGGGCCAAGCTACGCCCTGGCATCAGGACGGTGAATATTGGCCTATCCGGCCTCTGGCCACCTGCACGGTCTGGATTGCGGTCGATGCTGCCAACACTGAAAATGGATGCCTGCAGGTGATCCGTGGATCCCACCGTTCGAAGAAACTGTTCCGTCACCAAACCAATCCTGACCCGGAACTGACCCTGAATCAGGAGTTGCTGAAGGAAGAGTTTGACGAATCGAATGCGGTCAGCATGGAACTGGAAGCAGGTATGATTTCATTGCACGATGTTTATCTTGTCCATGGTTCGGCAGTCAACCGGAGTTCCCGTTCCCGTCGTGGTCTGACCCTGCGTTTCATGCCCACCAGTTCGGTTTTTGACCGTGAATGGTCCAGCCGCATGGCCCGGGAAAAAGGGCTGGTCGATCATGCCGAGAGAACCCTGTTCCTGATGCGCGGAAAGGATCTCAGCGGGGAAAACGATTTCCGCCTGCGTTGGTGAGTTGATGGCGGAAGTCTTTGTCATCAACTCCGATCATTTCATCGTGCTTGAACCCCAGGCTAACGGGGTGACGGGCCACTACGTGCGATTGCAGGCTCCGGAAAAACTGAGGGAAACGCTTCTGCACCAGTGGGTCGCGGCTTCAGAAAGCGCGGAAGAACTCGAGTTCCGGACCTGGACCGCCGTGGTTCAAAGCATCTACAACCAGAACTATCGGCTGCTGACGGAAAAACCCGGGGACCGGGACAGGATCTATCACACCCTGAAAAGTTTTCCTGAAGAAATCCGGATTCGGATTGAAGACTACTGGTCACGACATGGAAGGCTTTCAAAACTCCTGATCTGAAACGCACATGCCTTCCCAAGATGCTCCATGACTGAACGGATTGCCTATTTCAACGGCAGCTATGTCCCGGAATCAGAAGTGCTGATCCCCTTCAGGGACCGTGGGTTTGTGCTGGGAGACGCGGTGTTTGACACCGCCAGGACCTTCGGCGGAAAGATTTTCAAACTCGGGGAGCATATCGAACGCCTCTACCGTTCCCTCAAGGCCATCGACATCGATCCCGGGATGACCCCGCAGGAGATGCAGAAAATCAGTGAAGAGGTCGTCAGGCGTAACCTCTCTCATTTGGAAGAAGGCGACGACTACTGGATCTTCCAAAGGATCACCCGCGGGCAGAACGTGGTGGGAGGTGAACTCTGGCAAAGCAGTGGCCCCACCGTGATCGTCGAATGCACCCCGCTGCCGATCAAGACCCGGGCTAAGGTCTTCCATGAGGGCATCGACATGCACGTCCCTTCCATCCGCAGGATCCCCCCGGAATGCCTGAGCCCCAGCGTCAAAAGCCACAACTACCTGAACCTGGTGCTTGCCGACCTGGAGGTCCGGGACAAAGGCCCCAATGCCTGGGCCATTTTACTCGATACCCGGGGGTTTCTCTGCGAGGGGATCGGCTGCAACCTTTTTCTGGTACGGAACGGATGCCTGTTGACCCCGCGGTCACAATACGTGCTCGCAGGGGTGAGCCGGCAGACCGTCATCGAGTTGGCAGAAAAACTCGGCATCCCGATCATCGAGGACGATCTCCTGCCTTACGATGCCTTGAATGCCGACGAGGCATTCATCACTTCCACCAGTTTCTGTATCTGCCCCGCGCGTTCATGCAACGGCAAGACGATCGGCGACTCACCTCTGCCGGGACCCATCACCTCAAAACTGCAGCAGGCCTTTGCCGAAGAAGTGGAATACGATTTTGTTGAACAGTATCTGAGATACCTTTCGGGGAAGTAAAACCAGAAAAGGAGCCACCCTCTACCC
>LNZD02000162.1 GCA_001469005.2 SAR324 cluster bacterium lautmerah10 | reverse complement strand
GCGGATTTTGACCCACCTTGAAAAACCATTCAGAATCACTTTCTGAATCCTTTGAAACTGATCGGGAAAAATTGAGTTATCAGTTTTGTTTACAGAATCGTTGATATCTCGATCAAAGAGTATTTGCAAAAGCCAATCATTTTCTTGCGCTTCCATTTATGATTTCCTCCGGTATATAATTTTTTTAATAATTGAAAAACTAAGGATAGGGTCGAGTTAACTTAAATGTATAAAGAACGTATTGAAGCAGTCATAAACAGGCTTGAAGCGCTGGAATGTGATGCATTGATGGTCCTTTCTTCGGATGCACACCTGAACGAATACCTCCCACTCCACAATCGGCGTCTGCAAGCCATCTCGGGTTTCACAGGTTCAGCAGGAACGGTGGTCTTGATGCGGCAGGGACATTCCCACCTTTTTGTTGATTCCCGTTATCATATTCAGGCAGAAGAAGAATGCGGAAGTTTGTTTGAGGTCCATAAGCTGGGTATGGAAGGCGTATTTGAAGCACATAAATGGATCGGACGTCAGGATCTAAAACCCCTGAAGATTGCAGTTGATCCATTCACCATCACTCCCAAACAGTGGAACCGCTATCAGTCCGGATGGGAAAAAACAGGTCATCGCTGGGAAGCCTTGGAAGAGAACGCAGTGGATCTGGCATGGGAGAACCGGCCCGAAAAATTGAACCATCCTCCTTTTGCCCTGGGAGAAGAACTGACAGGCGAGTCAAGTATAAGCAAACTCGGAAAAATTCGGGACATGATGAAACAGAATGGGGCCGAGGGGCTGGTGCTGACCATGTTGGATGAGATTGCCTGGTTAACCAATCTTCGCGGAAGTGACATAGCCCATAATCCTGTTTTTGAAGCCTATGCCGTGATCTTGCAGAACCGGGCCATTTGTTTCTGCCATCATCCTGATTCCGGAATCACTAAACAACGTCCTGAATGGGAATTTTTCCCCTATGATGATTATCTCGGATTCATCCAGCAATTGGCCCAAGAAAGCAGCGGTAAAATCTGGCTCGACCCTGAGGCGACGACGATGGGGACAAGGACGGTTTTTGACAATTCCAAGGTCTTGGAGTTACAGAACCCGGTGGTCATGGCCAAAGCATGTAAAAACCGCGTGGAACTCAATTGCTCTGAACAGGCTCATTTGCATGCTGCTGCGGCTTTGGTGCGGACTCTGGCTCAGTTGGAAGAACGGATGGAATCATCCCTTCCTGCCTCTGAAGCATGGTTCGCGGAACTTTTACAAAAAGAGTATTCGAGTGAAGCAGGATTTGTCGATTTGAGTTTTCCAACCATCGCCGGAGCAGGTTCAAATGGGGCGATTGTGCATTATGGAACTCCCAGTGATGAGAAAATGCTGGAACCCCACGAAATGTTACTGGTGGATTCCGGCATTCAATGTGAGGGAGGAACCACCGATTGTACCAGAACCATGAGTCTGGGTAAGCCTACTTCCAAGCAAAAAGAACTTTATACTTCAGTACTGCAGGCCCATATCCGTCTCGCCAAGCAGGTTTTTCCGGAAGGAACGCATGGGGCTGCACTTGACTCTATCACCCGTTCCGGGCTTTGGAATCAGGGGCTCGATTATGGTCATGGCACCGGTCATGGAGTCGGAGCATTCCTTAATGTCCATGAGGGGCCTCAACGCATTTCTCCCGTTTCCCATGATGTCGCTCTGAAGCCAGGAATGATCATTTCCAACGAACCGGGATTTTACGAAACAGGTTGGGGAGGAATTCGTCTAGAAAATCTGTGCCGGGTCAAATCCCTGGAATCCGGATTGCGCCATCATCCTGGAGGCAAAGCCTGGTTGGGATTGGAAACACTGATGTTCGTTCCTTTCGACCAGAAGTTGATCATTCGTGATAAGCTCTCTTCAGATGAACTGAATTGGTTGGATGATTATCATGAAAAGACCTATCAGAAACTGCAGAAGATGCTTAACGAACCGAAGTACTTAAACTGGTTGAAAAAGGCATGCTTCCCATTAGAGGCATAAGTTTTCGGATTTCATTTCCAGAATCCTGATTTGGAAAAGGTTTAGTTGTCCATAGCTATGGGATGAAAGTCCTGGTTCCTGCAAAAATCAACACCCTCCTCTACCTGCTTCACAAACGTGAGGACGGATACCACGAATTATACAGTCATTTCGTTCCGATCAGTCTTTATGATTCCCTTGAAATAATTCCTCAGAACCAGAGTGGTATTACTTTGGAGGTTGACGGGATGGATTTCGAGGAGGGACTTCAGAATAATTTAGTGTTTCGTGCGGCCGAACTATTTCAGGAACATTCGAGCAATCCTTTTGGAATGAGCATCATTCTTAAAAAAAACATTCCAGTGGGTGCGGGTTTAGGTGGAGGCAGTGCGGATGCGGCCGCGACCCTGCATGTTTTGAATCAACTTCACCAAAATCCTTTCTCTAGAAAAGAACTCCAAGATTTAGCTTTAAACCTTGGTGCAGATGTTCCTTTTTTCATCGATCCAGAACCTTCAGAAGTCAGGGGTATTGGGGATGTCATTCGTCCTTTAAAACACTATCCTTTACTCCCGCTTCTCATACTCAAACCTTCTTTTTCGATTTCGACTGCAGAGGCTTTTCAGGAGTGCATTCCTAGGAGGATGAAAGTCCCGATGAAAATCGTCAATGATGAGGAACTGGTCAGGAATCTGGAGAACCGCTTCGAATACACGCTCTTTAAAAAATACCCTGAGTTGAAAGAGCTCAAAAACCAATGTTTGGAGCATGGCGCGTTAGGTGCATCAGTAAGTGGAAGTGGGTCTGCTTTATTCGCCCTGTTCAGAACGGAATCTGAACAGATGGAAGCCGCCCGAAAACTGAAAAGGATTTCACTAACCGAGATATTTCCATGCAAGATGCTCAAAAAACATATTTACGATGGTCTTTAAAGAAACTGGGGTTTTTCCTGAAAAATGGAGTGTTTATCTTGTTTTTGGTGATGCTGGTCATCAGCGGCTGCAGCAAAAGAACACCATCCTTGAGGAATCATTATGGGATTCAGGACCAGCATCCGGAAACCTGGATCGAAAGCAACCGCAGAATCGAACATTTTGTCAACATCTATCGAAAAAACACTCACGTCCGAATTTGTCTCGAGCGAGCGGAGAAAAAAGGCTATTTGCATTACATCCATCGGGTTTTTTACAAACATCGATTGCCTCCGGAACTGGCACACCTTCCAATTCTAGAGTCCTGCTTTGATACCCGTGCAAACTCCGGGAGTGCATTGGGCATGTGGCAGTTCACTAAGGCAACAGCTAAGGATTATGGATTAAGGGTCGGCTGGTTTTCCGATGACCGGTTGAATTGGAGAAAATCGACACATTCTGCGGCACGATATCTGAATGAACTTGGTCGGCGATTTAATTATGATTGGCGGTTGGCTTTGGCAGGCTACAATGGGGGACCTAATTACCTCGCAAAGCGGATGAAAAAGCAGCGCAGCCGTAACTTCTGGCAGTTGAAATTACGCAAGGAGACCAAAGAATACGTCCCAAAATTTTTAGCGATGCTCAAAGTCGGTCGGGAACGATATCCCGATCTTTTCTTTCAGGGAGCACCAAGATATTGGGTTGCATCACGCTGAAGGATTGAGATGGAACGAGGTTTTCGCTGAAACGGGGCTTGAATTTCGTGGCAGCAGTTGTTAATTTCACTTTCCCGGAAAAAGTATTCTCCGCCAAATTTTTCAAATCTTTAAAGCCTTAAGGCTTAAACTGAACCAAATGCACATTTTAAGGAGTATTGATGGCTGATGAAGAAGGCGGCGGCGGAGGCGGCGGCGGTAAGAAGAAACTGATCATCATCATTGTCGCGGTGGTTCTTCTGCTTGTGATCGCGATCGTTGCAGTCTTGCTCCTCACGGGTGGAGAGGAAGAAGAGGCGGAAGAAGAGGAAATTGTAGAAGTCACCGAGGAGGGAGAACCTCTTGCCGCACCAATTTTCCTCCCTTTGGACAGCTATATTGTTAATCTTAAGGACGGTAGACGCTATCTGAAGACGACGATTCAGCTAATGCTCAGTGAGGAGATGGCCAATGCCTACCTTACGGCTAGAATTGTCGAGATCAAAGATATCGTCCTATCTGAATTGCAGGATTTATCGGTTGAAGATGTGAAACAGGCAGAAAGCCGTGAAGCGTTGAGACAGAGACTGATCAGCGCGATTAGCCAGATTCTTCCTACAAAACCTGAATGGGCAGATCCTGAACCGATCAAAAAAGTCCTGTTTGAGGAATTTGTCCTGCAGTAACCATTATTTGCAGATAAGGATCTGATTTGGGTCCATTCAAACATGGTTTGGAAATCCAAAAAAGGCTTCAAATGGATGTTGCTTTCTTTCGTGATCATCACTTTTCTCTCTGCTTGTACTAGTGAGGAAGAAGTTGAAGAACCCGAAGTTATCAGGGAAGGCCCACCGCCGCTGGAAAATCCACAATACGTAGATCTCGGAACATTCATCGTCAACATGCCGGGAGACAAATATTTCCTCAAAAGCAGCATTCAAATTGCATTCAATGATCCGATTCCAAAAGCCTGGATGCAAGCTCGACTGCCGATCGTCAAGGATATGCTTGTCACTCATCTGCAAACCATCTCGGTTGAACAGTTCGATGACTTACGGTCGAGGCCGATCATCAAGAATGATATCAAATTGAGAATCAATTCCCTTTTTCCCAACAAACCCCAGTGGGAGGACACGGCACCAGTGAGAAAAATCCTGTTTTCTGAGTTTTACAGGCAATGATTCAATTGTTACAAAACCTGAATCACTTCTCTCCTGAAGCAGGCTCCTTCAAAAAGAAGAATACAGCTCAAGGGACTCATGGCTGAAGAAGAAGAATCGTTTGAAAATCTGGATGATCTGGACTGGTCGGATGTTGAAGACGAACTGAAGGCCAATAAAGACGAAATTCTTTCTCAGGCAGCCGCCGGGGAAGGAGGAGATGATCCCGAAGTTTCAGGAAATGATGGAGGTTCCTCCGCTGCATCAGGAGGGCAGGCTTCATTAAAACCTGGGGATATGGACATCAACTTCCTTCTTGATGTCAACCTCTCTATCATGGTCGAGGTGGGAAGAACCCACATGCTGATTGAAGATCTGTTGAGACTTGAAGAAAATTCAATCGTAGAGCTTGACAGTATGGTTGGTCAGCCGCTGAACATCCGTGCCAATGAAAAGCTGGTGGCACGAGGAGAGATCGTGGTGATCAATGAAAAATTTGCGGTTCGTATCACGGATATCATCAGCCCAGATGATCGCTTTGCCGCACTCTGATGAGCAGGCATGAAATCTCGGATAAAATTTTTTTGTCTGTTTTGGCTGCTGTTTCTATATTGCGGGTTCCCGCTTTTTGCCCAACAAGTCCTCACCCTCAAGTCGATTGATGTCCAAAGCCTGGAGCGCGTTGAAAGCATCCGTTTAGGATTTGACCGGCCCTATGAAGATACCCCGCTGATCAATTTTGAGCCTGGTTCACTGAATCTGAGATTTGATTCTCTGACCATTGATCCGGTTCTACCCTCTTTACTCCTTCCTGAATCGAATCGGATGATCAAGGCCGTCAGAGCCTTCCAGACTCCGAATACCCAGATGGTTCAACTGGATATCATTCTTCAGTCTTCTCGCCTTTTGCTGGAACACCCAGAGATTGTTGTGGATGGTTCAAACATGATTCTGAATCTGCAACTGAATCTTTTGAATGCATCCTCCGTGAGAGCCAATACCAACCAGTTGATGGAGGAGATCGGAGAGAAAATCCGTAGTGATGCAGAATTTCCATCAACCTTTACGAAAGAGGAACCACCTCAGCCTAAACTTTCTGCAGAAGATTTTCTGTTTCAACCTGACCGCGATTGGGTTGCGACGATGGTAACCCTCGTCCTGTCCCTGTTGCTGGTCCTGTTGCTGATCTATCTGCTTGCCATGCTATACAACCGTTTTTTGTCCGGACACTTTCCTGCATTGAAAAGCGGTCAGAAAATCAAAGTCGTTTCCACCTATCATATTGCCCCCAAGCAGAAGGTGATGGTGATCCAGATCAATGAGCAGTTCTTTGCATGCGGAGTGACTCCAACCTCGATTAATCTCATCTCAGAATTGAAAGATTCCGGTGATCAGAGCTTCCTTGCAGGCATCACGGAGCAAACTCCGGCAGAAGAAATCGATATCGACCGCAGCCGTGCAGAATTTATGAAAGCTCTGGAAAAAGCGCGCGAACAGGCCCGTTCAATTGATTCAGAGATGGAATCAAAAGATGGAACTGACCAGGTGGAATCTCAGGAAATGAATGATCCTAAAAACAATGAATCTGCTGAAGAAGAACAAGCCGGGATCACAGAAACACCAGGCAAATCATCCCAGAATCAGGGAAATACGAAGTTCAATACCCCGGTCAGAAATCCTTTTACGGTTCCAGTTAATGATGCTTCGGAAGAAACCAATCTGAATCCTGCCATTCAGGATTTTGCCAGCAAACTTTCTCAAAGACTCAGGTCTCTCAAGCCCATCAAATGAGGATAAGGGAAACACAAATCCCTCCGCATAAACTGACTCTTTTTGAGAGAAAGGTTTATATCGCGATGGAGATGGCTTAGTGAACCCGAAAATCATTTCTCTCAGGACAGACTCAGAACTCAGAAGGAACCTGAATGGTTAAGCAGCGGAAATACATTTTCAGGCTGATTGGAATCCTGTTTTTTCTGTTCTGTTATTCCGGTCTTGCTGCTCAGTCCCCAATTCCCGGCATCAATATCTCGGTAAATCCCGCCGACAATCCTGAGCAGGTGGCAACGACGCTGCAGATTGTCTTTCTGCTGACCGTTCTTACCCTGGCGCCCGCCTTATTGATCATGACAACTTCCTTTACCCGATTTGTCATTGTGCTCTCTTTTCTTCGCCAGGCTATCGGTACCCCGCAAACTCCTTCGAATCAGATCATCATCGGGATTTCGTTGTTTCTGACTTTATTTGTCATGATGCCTGTTTATGAGGAAGTCAACAGCATGGCCCTTGAGCCCTACCTTGACGAGCGGATGTCTCAGGAAGAATTTCTTGACACTGCGACGATTCCGATCAAACGCTTCATGCAGCAGTACACCCGTGAGAAGGATCTGGCCCTGTTCGTTAAAATTGCAAAAATACCAAGACCGCAAAACATTGATGATGTTCCGGTATGGGTTATCATACCCGCATTCGTGTTAAGTGAATTGAAGACGGCATTTCAGATCGGATTTCTGCTCTATGTTCCTTTTCTGGTGATCGATATGGTGATTGCCTCAATCCTGATGGCAATGGGGATGATGATGATGCCCCCGATCATGATTTCTTTGCCATTCAAATTGATGCTGTTTGTACTGGTGGACGGCTGGCATCTGATTCTGGGCTCAATGGTCAAAAGTTTCGTCCCGTTTTAGGAGGAAGATGACGGAGTCATTGGTAGTTTCGATCATGTTGGAAGCAATGCGGATGACCACCATTCTCGCGGCTCCTATGCTTTTGGCCGCTTTGATTACCGGTTTGGTGATCTCAATCTTTCAGGCAGTGACTCAGATTCAGGAACAGACTCTGGCGATTATTCCCAAAATGGCAGCCATGCTTGGAATCCTTGCCATGCTTTTCCCCTGGATGCTTGCTCAAGCAACCACTTACATGGCCTCAATCTTTACCAATTTCCCCAGTTACGTGGGAGGCTGATCCTACAGGATCATTCAATTATTATTTTTTGTGAAACGATACTAAAAGGTTTTCAAGGGATTTTCGAAAACCACCTTATTCTTCCACAACAAATTCAAATCCGATGATCGAGAG
>LNZD02000161.1 GCA_001469005.2 SAR324 cluster bacterium lautmerah10 | reverse complement strand
CTTTAAGATTTGTCAAATTTTTAACAAAGTATCCTCAAAAAACAGGATAAATGTATGGTCATTGGACAAAGAGTATTTCATTTTAATTTAGAGGGATACCAGGATTTCCTTCTGCTGGTTCAACAATTTGGCTGTCACCCCGCCGATTTGTTTATGGCGAATGACACCTTGTGCGTCGATGAAAAAGGTTTCCGGAACTCCATAAATTCCATAATCCAGGGCAATGGTTCCGGAAGGGTCATCCAGTGCCAGGAAATATGATTTTCCAAAACGCTGTGCAAAAGCCCTAGCATTTTCCTCACTGTCCTGAATGGATATTCCAATCACGGTTAGAGGCTGATCCGATGTATTCTGTTTTTGGTGGAATGCTTCCAGAACATGGGCTTCGGTTCGGCATTCAACGCACCAGGATGCCCAGAAATTGAGAACGACAGGAGTCTTTACTTCACTTAAACGAAACTGCTGGTTTCCATCGAGTTGTTTAACCAAGAAATCAGGAGCAGGTTTCCCAATCAACGGGGATGGGACTTTTTTCGGATCTGTGCTGAATCCAAAAGCAAAGATGGCAATCAATCCTGCAATTGCAGCCCATGAAATCCAGAAACCGGGTTTGTTCCAGAGTTTTTTTTTCATGAAGTCCCAAGGGCTTGTTCAGCAGCCCTGAATCTTTCCTTTAGTACTGTTTCTCTGGCCACAAGTCTCCCTGGACGGTGGAGGAAACAGATGGCAATTCCGAGTGTAAAAATAGGTAAAGCCATCCAGGCCCATCCCACGAGGGGATTGATAAAAACCCGGAGGGTCACGGAATCTCCGGACTCCCCATTTTCCGAAGAGAAGATCAGGTAAAGATCTTCCCAAAATGATCTGCGGATGCCGACCTCGGTCAAAGGCTGCGGCTGAGTCGGGTAAAAGCTTTTTGCAGGATTGAGGAACTGAAGCCTTTTCCCGTCCAAGTCCAAAACTTCTACTTTTGCAGCCCGGTGGATTGCATTTTCTACAGGAATTTCACTTACTCCCCTGAAGACCAATTGATAGGATCCAATGGTCTGTGCTTGATCCTTGGTCAACGTCAGGTCTCTCTCGAGGCTGAAAAACTTCCCTGCCACACCAAGAAAGATCAGAACTGCACCGAAGTGAATCAACATTCCCCCATAGCGTCTCAGGTTTCTGCGGATGACCATGAACAAGGCAACCGGAGCTGAATCTTCCGACTGTGAACTGCGAAGTCTAACGAGCCTGATCAGTTCATTGGCCATGGTTGCGCAAACAAAAAATGCCAACCAGAAGATGATGTAACCGTCCCACGACCAAAGTTCATCCCTGAGCCAGAAAGCAATGAATGCGGTCAAGGGAAAAGCCAACAAAAAAGGCCAGGCGAAGTTTTTCTTCAGACTTTCCATGCTGGTTTTTCGCCATGGGATCAATGTTCCGACAGCCATCAAGAAAAGCAGAGCATATCCCATCGGGGCGGTGACCGTGTTGAAAAAAGGAGCCTGAATCGAAAGTTTGGTCCCCCTTACAGCTTCCGCCAGTAGCGGAAAAGTCGTTCCCAGCAAAACCGTGAAGGCGATCGAAACAAAGAGAACATTCTGCGCAAGAAAGGCGTTTTCCCGGCACAATACGGATTCCATCTTATGTTCTGATTCCAGAATTTGGATGCGCTTGAAAAGTAAGCCAAAGGCAATCACGAGGATAAAAGCGAGAAAGACAAGAAAAGCTGGTCCGATTTCAGACTGTGTAAATGAATGAACGGAATTGATGATTCCGGAACGGGTCAGAAAGGTCCCGATGATGGTCAGCCCGAAAGTCAGGATGATGAGGACGACGTTCCAGATTTTAAGCATGTTGCGTTTTTCCTGGATCATCACCGAATGGAGGAAGGCGGTCCCGGTCAGCCAAGGCATCAACGCCGCATTTTCAACCGGATCCCAGGCCCAAAATCCTCCCCATCCGAGTTCCTCATAAGCCCACTGACCGCCAAGGATCAAGCCTGTGGAAAGGAAGTACCATGAAAGCAAGGTCCAACGACGGGTGGTGAGAACCCATTCGTTATCGAGTTTTCCACGAATCAATCCTCCCATGGCAAAAGCAAATGGGATGCTGAAGCCGATAAACCCGAGATAGAGGCTGGGAGGATGAATCGCCATCGCAGGGTGTTGAAGAAGCGGGTTCAGTCCCCGTCCCTCTTCGGGGATTACGGCCTGCAATTCAAGAGGATTCGACCATCCAATCAGTAGAATCAGGAGAAAACTCATGATGCCGTTCAACGTTGCCAAAACATAGGGAATAATCTCCCGGTTGGTATACTGGTATCGAAAAGCCACGATCATGATGAAGAAACTCTGGACCAGGATCCAAAACAGAAGCGAACCCTCAAGCCCACCCCAAAAGGAGGTGATTTTGTAGAAAAGGGGCATGTCCCGGCTGGAGTGTCCCCAGACGTATTCGATACTGAAATCACTGTTGATCAAGGCCTCCATCAGAACCGCAGAAGCCACAGAGATCATTAAAAAACTGAGGATCGAAGCATGCTGAACGGAACGCACCAGATTCCAGTTATTCGATCGTACCCCAAAATGGGGAACCACCACGCCATAAAGACTTAATGCGAGGGAACATATCAGTGCAACCGTGCCAAAATCAGACATATTGAATCATCCTACTGATCAATCGTTGTGAATCGAATGAAGCCTTCATGAATTTAAGGAATTATTTTAAACCCATTTTTCCATTGCCGCAAACAGGGATATTGAGCCAAACAGCTTTGAGGGCCTCTTTTGAATGAGTGATGTCATTTTAATAGGGACTCGGTTCAAACCATGATTGCTAGATAGGGTTAATATACTATACGATAATCACTGTTTTCAGGAGCAAATGAATTGCCCTTAACTGGGAAAAACAAAAAATGATTTGAAGACATGAGAGACATTTGGAATGAAATCACGGAATGGTCCGAAGGAGAAAAACCATTTTCCATTGCAAGAGTGATCCAAACCTGGCGCTCCGCACCTCGCTCAAGCGGTGCAGGAATGATCGTTGGAGAAGGAATGGAGGTGGCAGGATCTGTCAGCGGAGGTTGTATTGAAGGGGCAGTTATCGAAGAAGCCCTGGAGGTTTTGCAGGATGGCATCCCCCGGAGGCTGGATTACGGGGTTGAGGATGAATTGGCACTTTCGGTGGGGCTTTCCTGCGGAGGAGAGGTTTCGGTTCTTGTTGAAAAGCACTGGGCGTTTTCAGAAGAAGAGCAAACCCGGGAAGTCTGGAAGAGGCTCCGGGAAGCCATGCAAAATAATGAACCCGCAGTTTTACTGTCAAAAACAGCTAATTCCGGATCTTCCCCCCTTCTTATTCTTCCTGATTCCGATACCGTAGGCGACTGGGGTGAAAAAACCTTGGAGGCCAAAGAAAATGCCCTGGAAGCCTATCGAGCCCGGGAAAACCGTCTTTTGAACATTGGAGATGAAGAAACCTTCATCCAGGTTTTCCCTCGAAGGGACCAGTTACTCATCATAGGCGCAGGACACATCACTCTCCCCCTGGTCCAGTTTGCCAAGGCATTGGATTTTCAAACGGTGGTGATCGAAAGTTTTTGCGACCCAAGAAAGATTTATCGAAAAACCGGATCATCTTCTGGATCAATGGCCTCAGGATGTGTTGGAGGATTGGCCGCTTCATGAAGACACCTATGCCATTCTTCTGACGCATGACCCGAAAATCGACGATCCTGCCCTGAAGATTCTTTTGAAACATGATCTTCCTTATATTGGTGCCCTGGGAAGCAGAAAGACCCACGCCAAGCGCTGTGCGAGATTGGAAGAGGCAGGTATATCAACCGAAAAGATTCAATCCGTCAAAGGTCCTGCAGGAATGGACATCGGAGCCAAAACAGCAGGAGAGATTGCGTTGAGTATGATCGGGGAAGTGATTGCCGCAAAACGAGGCAGGCTTTGATCCTGAATTTGAAATGATTCAAGTTCCGGGGAAACCGATCTTCAGAACCTCGTCAAAATTTTTTACAAAATAAGGCGTGATGCCTTCGGTGATGCTTTCGTCAAGTTCTTCGTAATCTTTGCGATTTTCGTCCGGAAAAAGTAACTGAGTCACTCCTGCACGCCTAGCCGCAATGGTTTTTTCCTTCACCCCGCCGATTGGCATCACCAAACCGGTGAGGGTCAACTCCCCGGTCATCGCCAGATTGGGGATGATCGGTTTTTGTTTTGCCAGGGAATAGAGCGCACAGGCCATGGTGATCCCTGCCGAAGGACCGTCCTTGGGGGTCGCACCCGCGGGTACATGTAAATGGATGTGGTTTCGGTCAAAAAACTTTTCCGTCTTTTTTTGCGGATTCAATCTTGCTCGAATGAAAGTGTAAGCAATTTCAGAGGATTCGACCATCACATCACCCAATTGACCAGTCTGCTTGAATCCAGGATTTTTAGCTTCCACGGAGGTTGCTTCAATATGTAGAGTCGCTCCTCCCATTGCAGTATAGGCCAAGCCGGTGATGACCCCGATTTTGGGTTTTTTGAAACGGGTTTCCTCGGCAAACATTCGCTGGCCCAGATAATCTGGAAGTTCTGATCGGCTGATAGAAACTTTTTCCTGCCCGTCCTCGACAATTTTTCTTGCCGCCTTGCGTAGCAATTTTTTGATGTTGTTTTCCAGGCTCCTCACCCCTGCTTCCCGGGCATAACCGTCGATCATCTCGCGAAGAACCGTTTTGGGAAGAGAAAGTTGAGAACGTTTCAACCCATGCATTTTCAACTGCTTCGGGAGCAAATGCCTGCGGGCAATTTCGAGTTTTTCCTCAAGAATGTAGCCAGAAAGGCGGATCTGCTCCATCCGGTCCAGCAAAGGCGCCGGGATCGTTTCAAGAGTGTTGGCGGTGCAGATGAAAAGAACCTTGGAAAGATCAAAGCGGACGTCCAGGTAATGATCCAGAAAATCCTTGTTCTGCTCAGGGTCCAGCACTTCCAGCAGTGCTGACGCCGGATCTCCCTGGAAGCTTGCTCCGATTTTGTCGATTTCATCAAGCATGATGACAGGGTTCGACGTTTTGCAGGTTTTGATGGCATTGATGAATTTTCCAGGAAGAGCGCCAATGTAGGTCCTGCGGTGACCCTTGATTTCCGCTTCGTCCCGCATTCCTCCGAGGGAGAAACGGTAGAATTTCCGCCCCAAGGACTTTGCAATGGATTGCCCAATGGAAGTTTTCCCGGTTCCTGGAGGTCCAACCAGAAGGACGATGGTGCCTGCCAGGTCGTTGTTGATGATGCCCACAGAAATCAGTTCCAGAATGCGGTCCTTGACGTCTTTCAATCCGAAATGATCGCGGTCCAAAATCCGCCTGGCCCGTTTGAGATCAAAAAAATCCTTGCTGTAAACACCCCAGGGTAAAATCGTCAGCCAGTCGAGATAGGCTCTAGAGACATTGTATTCCGGTGATGCCGGTTCGATCAGTCTCAGTTTCTCAATTTCTTCATCGATCCTTTCCCGGGCTTCTTCGGTCAATTTCAGTTTCCGGATACGTGCCAGGTATTTTTCTACTTCGGTTTCTTTTCCTTCCTTGCTCAGTCCAAGTTCTTTCTTGATTTCCTTCAGTTGTTCACGCAGGAAGAACTCACGCTGCTGCTGCGACATGCGCTCTTCGATCTTTTGGCTGATACGGCTTTGAAGCTTGGAAACCTCCAACTCGTGTTTGAGTAGAATCAGCGCTTTTTCGATGCGTTGTTTAATCCGTCGGGTTTCCAGAATTTTCTGTAATTCTTTACCTGAGGCGGTGGTCATGGAAGCAGAAAAATCAGCAAGCGTCCCCGGTTCCTTGAGATTCCCACGGCCCATTAGAAGCCCTAACTCCTCCTTGAAAAGCGGATTCAACTGAACCAGTTCCTTGATCGCATTGATGATCGAAACCGAATAGGCCTTCAATTCCTCTTCAGAACCTGGGTCTGAATCGTACCAATAACGGACCCGGGCCTGGATGACCGGTTTTTCTTTCTGGAGTTTGACAATTTCAAATCGCTCCATCACCTGAACCACCACCTGAAGTGGGGCATTCGCCTGTTTTGAGGCCTGGACAATTTTGGCAACAACTCCAGTCTCCGAAAGTTTGCCTTCATCCTCTTCATTTTCGCGGAAGCTGAAAACCAGGCCGATGTATTTCAAGGAATCTTTCATCACCTTCATCATGTGCTGCTCCAGTTCCTCGTCGGAAATAATAACCGGCAACATCATCTTCGGAAAAAGCGGACGATCATAAAGCGGAACGATCAGCAACTGCTCTGGAAACAGATCACTGGCGATGATGATCGACTTATCCTCTGCCTCGGATGTCTCGGATTCCTCTTTAGGTTCGAGAATGTCGGTGCTGACTTTGACTTCTGGATCTGAATTATCGTTCATAAATCGCTTTCGGAATGACTCTAAATGAGTGAGAAATCTTCCTTAAAAAATAATTTTGTCTAAAATATCTGTGGAATATGAATATTTACGCCCGGGTGTGGAGTTCGGATGGGTGGCCTGAGCTGCACTCAATCAAATTACTTTAATCAAGTCAACTTACTGAATTTGCAGAGTAAAAATGTACCAGAAGGACTGGTTCAAATCAATCCGAAAATAGGGTAAATTGGTTTGGTGGAAATGCGTATTCACTGATGGTTTCTATGAAAAACAGCAGCCATCGTGAGATAGTTTTTATGTTCCTAGAATTTTTTCCAGAATGGCAAGAAAATGGGGTCAGCATTTCCTCATCCGACAGGGTGTGGTAGAAAGAATGCTGAAACAGGCACAAATCACAGCAGGAGACGAGGTCCTTGAAATTGGTCCGGGGAATGGATTTCTGACTCGGTCCCTACTCGGTCGTGGGGCGAGAGTAACCTCCGTTGAAATCGACCCGAGGCTTTGTGGAGAACTCAAAAAAAACTTTGGGAATCAAGAGGCATTTGTTTTAGTCGAAAGTGATGTCATGCAAGTCGATCCCAATAGCCTGTGCCCGGAAAACTCGGAAAGATCGAAATTGGTAGCCAACCTTCCCTATCAGATTGCGACTGCTTTACTTCTACGATTGCTCCCTTTCCGGAACTGCTGGAAATCGATGACGTTGATGGTGCAAAAAGAAGTTGCTGACAGGATCTGCGCCACACCAGCCCAAAAAAAAGATTATGGTTCCCTTTCACTGGCAGTAGGGATGGCTTTTGAATGTCGTCAATTCCTCAATGTCCCCCCGGCTGCTTTTCGACCTATGCCTAAGGTGGAATCATCGCTCATTTTCCTTGAGCCAAAAGATTCTGGATGGAATAGCGAAGAAGAAAAACAGTTTCTGAAATGGAGCCAAATGCTTTTTGCAAACCGCAGGAAATTCTTGACCAACAGTATCCGAAGGCATTTCCCGGAATGGTTCAAAAAGGATCAGAATTTTTTCCAGCAAACCCTCAAGAACAGACGCCCTGAAGAATTGCCGCACCAGGAATGGTTCGATCTCTTCCAGAACTACCTCAACTTCAAAAAATCGGAATGCTGAAATCCATCTTTTTTTTCAATCTTATTTTAATCTTGGGTTGTTGGATTTTCGGGATTTGGAATGGGGCCCATGCTTCCGAAAAAACCCGCAAACCCTTGCATTCAAAGTTTCAGCGGATCGAACTTTCCGGAAACTCCCCGCCTTTCCTCAAGGCCAAGCAGGTCAGGGAGGATCTTGAGGCGACGCATTGGCTGCTCAAACAAAATTATGCCCGTTATCAACTCCTGAAGGATGCCGGAACTGATTGGGACAAAATCTTCAAGGACCTGGAAAAAAACCTGCTTTCCAACCCCAATCCGCCCTTGACCCATCATTTTCAGCAGAAGTTGATGGAAGCACTGGATTTCACGGAGGATCCGATGCTGAAATCGGACCTCTTCCTGCAAAAAAGGCATTATCTCCGGCAGGTGGAACCCAAAGCGGCGTTTTATAGTGGGGTCAAGCTTGTGCTTCAAAAAGGAAGACACCGGGTGCTACCTGACCTGAATCATGCTGAAGTCGCCAATCATTTTCTGCTCAATTGCCTGCCTAAAGGAGAAATGATGTTCCGGGTCATCGGAGACCGTTCGGAAGAACCCCGCTTCATGCTGGGAAGACTCGCAAGTTCCAATGAAAAACCACTGGATTGCCTGTTTGAAAATGAATTAGGAACTCCGAGCAGACTTCAACTGCCGATGGTGCTGAATCAGGGAGTCCGCAACCAGGCAAAAAATCCACTCTACCGTTTGATCGAAGGTCACATCCCCTACCTGATCTGGTATCGGGAAGGGAAGGAGGATGAACGTTCCACAAAACGGTTTATGAAACTTGCCCGTCAACTGAGAAGAAGCTCCACCCTCGTGATAGACGTCCGAGGAAATCACAACGGTTCTTTCAAGTTCATTGAGACATGGCTGAAGGTCCTCACCAACAACACCTGGGAAAACGTCATCGTACGGGAAAAACAAAGCATCCCGATTCTGCTTGGGTTGATCAACCGCAATGACTGGGATCTGCGTTTTTCCCCCAATCCTCTCGTCAGCCGTGAAATGCTGGACCAACAGCGAATGCAGTTGAATGCCTTGCTCAGTCATTTTGAAGAAAATGAGATTACGGAAAAATGGATTGAGACCAAGTTTCTGTTCAAAGGGCACAAAGATTCGCCGAAGTGGAACAAAAAATTGATCGTGGTTGCCAACGAACACTGTGGTGATGGCTGTCAGTTTCTCTCAGCACTGGCCAAGCAGGAACCCTCTTCTTACCTGGTGGGTTCATTGACCGGGAATTTCCCACGGGGATTTCGGGTGCCGCTTTATCAGCTTCCGCATTCCCGGATTCTGTTTTCCATCAACCACCGGCTGCATTTGAATCATCAGGAGCAACCGGTGATGCCTTCCGGATATCAGCCGGATTACTGGCTTTTTCCGGAAATGGGAATCCAGGATGTGCTTCGACTCGCAGGCAGCCTTTAAACCTTTAATTCATTCCCAAGACGGAATGATCAATTAAGATTTTGATAGTAACCTGGCCCTAAATGACCTCCGCTCCAGTAAGATGGTTCAAAGGATTTTTGGTGGTTTTCAGCCTCTTCACCACGACACTGTTTTTCGGGGCTCTCATCCTTTCTTTGGTTCCAATCAAATTTGTTCTGAAGAAAACCGCTTGGGATCAAAACATCAAAGAGGCGCTTTATTGGTTGGCCCGAAGCTGGATTTATTCCAACAACGGAGTCTATTCCATCCTGCACAAGGTGGAGTGGCGCATCATCGGTCACACTGATCTGAATCCGAATGGGAAATACTTGCTGATCAGCAACCATGTTTCTTCTGCCGATATTCTTGCAGTCTTTGTTCTTGCCAAAAACAGGCTGCCTTTTCCCCAGTTTTTTTTAAAGCAGCAACTGCTCTATGTGCCAGTTTTCGGGCAGGCCCTGTGGAGTTACGAGATGCCGGTGATGAAGCGCTACAGTCAAGAATACCTGAACCGCAATCCTGACAAGCGGGGCAAGGATCTCGAGACTGCCAGACTTTCCTGCGAACGACTGAAAGATCAGCCCTTCACCATCATTAATTTTGTGGAAGGGACCCGCTTCACCCAACTCAAAAAACAGAAAAAAGGCTCAAACTTCGAACACCTGCTCCAACCCAAAGCGGGTGGGGTTCACATGGTTTTATCGAATCTCGGCTCACAATTGGATGGAATCCTGGATATGACTTTGGCCTACCCGGGCTGTGACTCGCCATCCTTCTGGAACATCATCAGCGGTCGTGCTCCTCTGGTGATTATCCAGGTCCAGTCACACACCATGGACGGGATTTCTGCACCGAGTATGGAGCAGTTGGAAAACCGCCAGGGAACTCAGGAAGTCCGAAACTGGATCAATGAACTCTGGATCAAAAAGGATCAGATGATAGGAGAACTGCATGAACGCTATGGATCGTCCATCAATTCTGTAGCTCAGGATTAAATCCGCTGGATCGACTTATTTTAAAGTCCTCAACAAGTCTCCTTGAATTGTTTCAGGCCACCCTGGAACCGTTTTCCACTTCATGGGTCAGTCCCAGTAAAACCACGTCCCTGGATTCTGAATAAGCACCCAACACGAGAACCTCGGATTTCACCCCGGCAATCCGTTTGACCGGGAAATTCATCACCGCAATCACCTGCTTCCCCACCAAGTCTTGGGGCTGATAATTCCGGGTGATCTGGGCAGAACTGGTCTTGATTCCATACGGACCGAAGTCGACATTCATCACATAGGCAGGCTTTTTTGCTTTCTGGTTGATGGCTGCTTCGATGACAGTTCCCACCCTCAATTCGACTCCCATAAAATCATCGAAACTGATGGCATCCTGCAATTCTGGAGATTTGTCGGTATTCATGGTTCTATCTTTGAAAATGCTTGACTCAATTCAAGGTAGGCTTCAATCTTAATAGGTATTCAAATTTAATATTCGGAATGGTTTCAAGCATTCCGGAAACAGATAATTTCTCCGATTCATTCATGCCTAATGCGCCCGCGAAGGCAGGATGAACGATAGGGTCAGCAGGGAAACGTGCTGGCCTCCCGTTTTGGAAAGGAGACCTCCTATGTTGGACCTTCAAGGTAGAAATATCAACAAGCTCCGGGTTTCCGTGAGCGAGGCCTGCAACATGGCCTGCAGTTATTGCGTCACCGGAATCGAGGACCATCAGGTCGCCCCGGACCAGTTGGCCATGCCGGATTTGCTCCGGTTGGTGGAGTTGCTTCATCGTCATGCGGGGATCGAAAAAATCCGCATCACCGGTGGCGAACCCCTGCTTTATCGTGAATTGATTCCCTTCATTGAGGGTCTGAGTCAAACCGGTTTGGAAGACATCGGTCTGACCAGCAACGGACTTTTGCTGGCAAAATCTGCCCCTGCACTGGCTTCCGCCGGGTTAAAACACATCAACCTCAGCCTGGACTCACTGCAGCCCGAACGTTTCCGGGAAATGGGCCGCGCCGGAAGCCTGAAAAGCACCCTCAAAGGGATTGACGCAAGCCTCAAGGCAGGATTGAGACTCAAGATCAACATGGTGGTGATGAAGGGAGAAAATGACGACGAGTTGGCAGACATGCTTGAATTCGGGATCAAACGAGGAATTGAAGTCCGCTACCTGGAACTGATGCGGATGGGACCGCTATACCACAACGGGGATTTTAAACTGGTGACGATGGAAGAGATGCTCGATCAAATCGCTGAACGGTTCACCATCACTCCCGCCAAGGCAGATCACGACTCGACCTCGAAGAGATTTTGGGTGCCCGGAGGTTATTTCGGGATCATCCCCAATGAAAGTGCTCCATTTTGTTCGACCTGTTCCCGCTTACGGTTGACTTCGAATGGGAAACTCGTCGGTTGTCTGAGTAATCCCGAAGAAACCTCGATCCGGCATTTGCTCGATGAGCCCAATCCTGAGGAGAAACTCAAATCGCTGGTGCTGGAATCGGTTTCCTACAAGCAATCAAGCTTTACCGGATCCGATTTGGTGATGTCAAAATTTGGGGGGTAAACTGGAGCAGAGAAAACTCACTCGACTTTTTCGAGGTTGACCAACATTTTCAGCATATCCAGTCCGGATTTTTTCTGAAGAAAATGGGCTCGGTCCTTGAGGCTTCCGTTGAGT
>LNZD02000160.1 GCA_001469005.2 SAR324 cluster bacterium lautmerah10 | reverse complement strand
GAATTCGAGGCTGAATGAATCCGAATCCCAACAAAAAATCTTTTCCGGAAAGGGTTGAAATCGTTGAAGTTGGGCCACGCGACGGACTACAGAATGAAAGCGAGTGGGTTCCTACCGAAATGAAGATAGAACTCATCAACCGGCTTGCTGCTTGTGGAATCAGAACCATTGAAGCTGCGAGTTTTGTCAGCCCCAAATGGATTCCTCAAATGAAGGATTCTCTTGAAGTGATGAAAGGCATTCAAAGGAACTCCTCGATCCGCTACCCGGTTCTTACTCCGAACCTAAAAGGCTTGGAACGGGCCCTGGAGGCAGGTGCAGAAGAAGTTGCTGTTTTTGCTGCAGCCTCTGAAGCCTTTTCACAAAAAAACATCAACTGCAGCATTTCCGAATCGATCGAGCGTTTCCGTCCTCTGATCCACGAAGCCAAGGTGGCGGGAGTTACAGTGCGGGGTTACATTTCGTGTGTGATGGGGTGCCCCTATCAGGGAGAAGTCGATGCTGAAACCGTTGCGGAACTTGCGGAAACCATGTGCAAACTGGGATGCCGTGAAATTTCTCTGGGAGATACCATCGGAGTCGGAACTCCCCTGCAGGCACAAAATCTGGTAAAAACCGTGGGCCAACGAGTTCCCCTCGATCAAATCGCTCTTCACTTTCATGACACCCGTGGCCAGGCCCTGGCCAACCTTTATGCCTGTCTTGAACTCGGGGTTTCGGTTATCGATTCTTCCGTTGCGGGCCTGGGAGGATGCCCATATGCGAGTGGTGCCAGTGGGAACGTTGCCACGGAAGATGTGATTTACATGCTCGACGGCATGGGAATCGAAACCGGGATTGATTCAGAAAAACTGCTGGACGTGGTTCAATTCGTCAGTCAATCCCTTGGACGTCCTCCACAGAGTCGTGTGGGACGCGCGAACTTAAACCATTAGAAAAAGGAGGCCAACATGAAATCTAACAAAGGTAATGGATATGAAAACACTGCTCGAACACATGCAGGCTCATCATGGTAGATGCGATCAGCTTTATGCCGATGGAGAAAACTTTTTGCTTGATGAACAACTCGAAGAAGGTCTGGAGTCGATCAAGTCTTTCCTGAACGAAATGGAACGGCATTTTCAGATGGAAGAAACCGTGCTCTTTCCGACCTTCGAAGAAATCAGCGGTATGCATCAGGGCCCAACCCAGGTGATGCGAATGGAACATCAGCAGATGCGAAACCTTCTGGCAAGGATGTCCGAAGCAGTTTCAAACGGGGACGGGGAGGAAATCCTGGAAGTCGGTGAAACCATGATGATTCTGATGCAGCAGCATAATGTGAAAGAGGAAGGGATCCTCTACCCCATGGCGGACCAGCATTTGGCGTCCTACCGGGAAGAACTGATTGAACGGATGGATGCGGTTGCAATCCCAGCATGAAAGCCGAACCTGAAACTCCTGACCTTAAATGGATTACCCTCGATTGCAGCCTGATGGAACCTCCTGAGCCGATGCTTCGAGTGCTGGAACAACTTGACCGTCTCAAACAGGGCGAAGGCATTAAAATGCTGCACCGGATGAAACCCAGGTTGCTTTTTCCCAAACTTCAGGAAAGAGGCTGGAACTTCAGGGTTATTGAACACACTCCGGACCAAATCGAAGTCCGTATCTGGCAGGAGTCGATGTGAAAACCGGCGGCCTGAGCCTGGATCAGGCACCTGCAGAAGACATTCCTCTGCGCTTTTTCATCAGTGCCCCGATTTTCGGCATCCTTGCAGGCTTGATGGTCCTCTTGAAGGGGAATTTACTTTTTTCCAATACATGGATGCCAGAGACGGTGGCCCTAACTCACCTGCTCACCCTGGGGTGGATGGGCTCGGTGATGTTTGGTGCTCTTTATCAGATGATACCGGTACTGGTGGGAGGGATCGTTCCTTTTCCAAAACTATCGCGGATGTTACACACCATGCTGATTCCTGCCATCCTGCTGATGGTTTCTGGTTTTTTCTGGAATCACTCATGGATGTTGAAAGCATCACTAGCTCTGCTTTTTCCTACCATTTTGCTGTTCCTTCTGCAGTTGGTCCAACCTCTCGTCCGGGCAGACGGAAGTCGTCCTGTGGTGCTTGCAATGCGGTTTGCTGGGATTTGTCTGGCCTTGACCCTTCTGTTGGGTTCCCTGAATCTGCTCCAGTATTCAGGATGGTGGTCAGGCTTCCTGGATCGCAACCTTTTGAAAACCCTCCATTTGCAGATGGGCCTTCTGGGATGGATCGGCTTTCTAATCTTCGGGGTAGGATTTCATGTCATCCCAATGTTCTACCTCTCAAAACCTTTTTCGGATAAACAAGCCAGGGGTATCCTGGTCATCGCCTTCGGAAGTCTTTCTGCTCTCTCAACAGGGAGTATTCTGGGAATGGGTAAAGAATGGCTGCTTCTGTTCAGTTTGCCTGGTTTGGCTTCCGTGTTTTATTTTTCCTACACCCTGCTTAGGATGCTTCATCAACGGAAACGTAAAATTCACGATTCTACATTGAGACTTTGGCAGGGAGGAATTTTAGCCCTTTGCCTATCCCTTCCGCTTGGATTGTCACATCTGGTTTCCCC
>LNZD02000159.1 GCA_001469005.2 SAR324 cluster bacterium lautmerah10 | reverse complement strand
GCAGAAACGATGGTGGAGCAAAGAATCAGGAGCAATGGAAGTGAAGACAAAAACCATGCATGCTTTGAAAATTTCCTTTCAAAACTGAAGAACCGTTGCATGATCTTAGGAAAAAACTTCATCGTTGCTTCCTTCACTATTTCGCCAGCCGGGAGATGTACTTCTTAAGTGTTTCGTTGGTGGGGTCCAACTCAAGGGCACGCTGCCAATTTTCCACCGCCATTCCATTCCAACCCAGGCGGTAATAGATCGACCCAAGCATCTCAAAGGCTTGTGAGGAAAAAGGGTTGACTTCAATCGCGTCCCTGATCGCGGTGATGGCACTGTCGAAGTCTTCCTGCTGATAAGCAGTTCTGGCCTTGAGAAGATAACGCGTGGTTTCCATTTTCATGGCAAGATCGATTTCTTCGAGCCTCTTTTGACGCTTTTTCTTCCTTCGGCGTTCTTCCAATTCAGGATCTTCATTGGAATCCATCTCGAGCTTTGCGATTCCTGGAAGCATACCGGATTGCGGCAAACTACCTGCTTGAATTTCACCCGAACCTAAGGAGCCCTCAGAAATTTCTCCTGGCGGTTCCATCTCGGTCATGAGGATTTGATCTGAAGCTGAATGAGGAACATAGACCACTTTCAGTACGTCTTCTTTCAAAAGATTGATTTCTTTGAGTTTTTCCGAAAGAGACTGACGGAGAACCTCAATGTTGAACGGAGAAATCGGTGTATTCACTACTACAAATACCGTGGTGTAACTTCGGGTTTGATTCACAATTCCGACAATCTGCTTGGATTTCGTCGGGACCCAGACATGATTATCAAAACCAGGCAGTTTGATTTTGGCAATCTTCTTCAGGTTTTTGCTTACAGGAACGGTTTCAATGAAATATTTGATGCTGACGGTAACGCCGACGTATTCCTGCGGAAGGAGTTCCTGTAAAAGAACATCCAGTTTTTGCTCAAGGTTTTGTTCTGCCAGGCTTTGTTGGGGTTCTGTAGGTTCAGGGAGATCTCCTTTTTCGGATTCTGCAATGTCTTCCGTTTCACCAGTCGAGTCACCAGTTTCTCCACCATCCTTAATCTGATCAAAAGGCACGGCCAGCAGTTCTTCAAGACTGCTTTTTTGTTCACCTTCTTGAATCGCTTCATCAAGAGAGGGGCCGATTTCATCAGGTTGTACCAACCTTGGTACTGTGTCTTCGACGGCTTCCTGGGTTTCCTCGGCTCCCTCAACGGAAAAGGATTTTTTTCATGGATCAGTCCAGGCTGGAAATCATTTGTGCCACCTCTTCATCTTCCGGGTTGAGTCGGAGGACGTGCTTCCATGTTTCTAACGCCCGCTTCTTTTCTTCAAGGAGAAAATGCAGGGAACCTTTCATTTTCAAAAGAAAAATTTTGTCATCCCGTTTTGCCGCCACTTTCAGCCCCTCTTCGGTGAGTTCCAGACCAGAAACATAATCGCCAGATTTAAAGGCCTCAAGAATCTTGACCCGGTATTCACGTAAAGCAGATAGTTGTTCCTGACTCATCAGTTCAGCGCTTTGTTCCGGAAAGCGGTTCCTGACAATCGTCAGAGTATCACCTTGTTCAGGTTTGAAATCGATGGAAAGGGGTAAAGCCTGCTTTAGAAAATTGTCGACTTCAGGAAGGATGGTTTCGTCCAGAAGGAGTTTGATGTCCATCTGCAGCCTAGACCCTTCATTATTTTCGTTTTCTTCACCTTCCTCTTTTTCTAACAATTTAAAATCTACATTCAGTACATAGGTTTCTGGAGAGATGTAGTTTTCAACCAATTCTCGGATCTTCTTGGTAATCACTTGTTCTTCGTATGGGGCAATGCTGTCAGAAAAAGGATTCGGGAAAGAGGTACGTTCCAAACTTAAAAGATCTCCCCGGGTTTGATCGAAAAAATCCTGTGAAGGAATCAGTTGTTGAATGAATTTTTCCTGATTTCCAGGAAGGGTGTTGTCGAGAAGTACTTTGAATTCGATTTTGGTCAATGCCATTTTCAATTCAGGATGATTCCCGTAAGCACTCTCAGGACCTTCAACCTCTTCCAACAACATTTGGGTTCTGGCTTTTCCGTCTGCGAGAAGTTCCGTCACCGGTATATCCAGAGGGACATTCCGAAGTTGAATTTCTTCAAGCAGTTTCTGATTCCATTGAACCAGAAGAGATACATTGAAGCGTTCCGGGGCCAGGTATCTCCCAAGCACTGCATCGACGTCTTTTTTCAGTTGCTGCTCAAAAAGTACGGTTTGTTCTGCAAACTGCTTTGAAGTCGCATCCTGTAACGGGATGGCAATGACAAAATTCGGACTGTCGATCGGGTGAACCAGATTCGAGTTGAGATCTCCACGCTGGACAATGATTCTCAAGGTCCGTTTATGTCCTTGTTGTTCTTCGATGACGTTTATCGCATTTTTTCCGCCCTGGGTGCGCTGGCTGTAGAGGATCTTTTTCTGGACCGGGACAGAGGGTTGAACTCCTTCATCAACCTGAGGTTCCTGATCACTCTTGGATGAGCAGGAATATAAGCTCAAAACAAGAAGACTCGATGAAAGAAAAACCAGGATATTTTTGAGACGATTCATATTGCCTGTCAGAATTTCCATCCCAGGGTGATGTTGGTCATATTAGGCATTTTAAAAGTGTCATCGTTGGATGACAGCATATTCAGGTAGTTAAAACCTAATGTCAGTTGCTCTGCCACCGTCAGGTTTAATCCTCCCTTGACGTACATTGGTGAATTCAAGGCTGCAGCGAAAATCATTCCCAAACCTCCGCTTATGCTCACGTCAGCCTGATTTCCTCCAAATCCAAAAAGGTCATATCCCACCATACCATCCAACGTGATGCCATTGATCGATTTCTCATATTTTGTTGTGAGATTCGTGTTGTCATCACTGAAAACGGAACCTCCTCCGGAAAACGTCCAGCTCGAGGTGAGGCGCATCATGGCTTCCACCCCCAATTGCATGGCTGAATGAGTTATCGGAGTATTCCCTGTGGAACTGTGGGTGATCCCTACCTGCATTTTGGCAAGATAAACATGAAGGTAATGTTCGCTCTTGGCAGGTTCTCCAGTAATGATTTTTGAATAAACGATTTCGCCATTACTGGCTTCAAAGGCATTGAGCGCTATGGACAGTTGCCTGTCTTCGGTCATAAACAGGGCAATATCCAGAAAACCTTTAACATTCAAAGACTTGGCAGTTTTGATGCGGAAGTCATCATCCGCAATACCCCGTGCGATTTTTAGATAGCTGCCAGCAATAACGGTTCTGATTTGGGTACAGGTTTCACAGACACTGACTTTTAATTTCGAAAGTTGGGTCAGACTTTGATGGATTCGTGCTGTGGCGACTCTTCTAAAATTATCAGGAAGATTATCTCCGAAGCTCACGCTGGAAATGGCTACTGAGCGGATTTTTTCATGCATCTGTTGGACGGATTCGATCAGTTGAGGTGTAATTTCCTCTAGCTGCATGATGCGCTGATCTTTCCAGTAAGTTTCCTGGGCAGATAAAGTGCTGCAGAACATAAAAATCAGTCCGGTCCAAAATAATCTATCCAGCATTGACCATGTTATGCCAGATCTTCTTTTTGATGGCATGGTTATTTAGATAGTGAGCTGAATATTTTCATTTAAAAATGATGAATACTTGAATGGTTTTTTTCTCAATCTTTCCTTTTTAAGATCGCTGACTCATTTGAGGGCAATATTGAAAAAAGAAAACTCCTGTGATTGTTAAACATTGAATCCTGCTCTTTGAATTTTTATCGATTCAATCCAAAAATCCAACCTCCTTATGGGTATCATCTGCAATTCCCAAGCCATGAATAAATTATGTCAATAAGAATACTTGAGGCAATTTTCAAAATCAGGTTCATTCTTTGATTTTTGTGGGAATCGAAGAGCCATTCCTATAGAGTTGAACATAATATCCCATAACTTCCCGATAACAAAATAGCCTGTAAATGATTCAAGCATCCTTAGATTAAGGTGAAGAAACTCATCTGATAAATAAGGTTCTATCCGTGGAGGATGTAATTGGAGGAAGAAACGAATTAATACGAATCAAGTGATATGAATAAGAAGCATAATCGGCTATTGGATTCGAGTAAAATTCAGCAAGAACCTCTTCATAAGGATAAAGTCAAAAGGAATCAAGTTTCAGGTAATATTGGTGAAAATATGAATTCTGAATTTCATGAGAAAAAAGTTATTAAAGAAATGGAATTCAATGATGAAATTTCAACCATGGTCGTTGATGGAAAAGAAGATGAACTCAAATTTCATGATTCTCTGGGAGTGGTTGAACACCCTTTTGAAGGGTCTGAAACTGATGAAAGTCTGAAGAATAAACAAAGAAGAGGAGGCTTATTTCTGATAGGCATTACCATTGTTGTTTCTTTGGTGATGGCTTTCAGCTTCCCAGTGGTTGAAGAGACGAAATTCTGGAAAACCCTCTGGGAAAAAACCCCTCTCAAATGGGTCAATCACATGCTTCAAGTTGATGAAAAGCAGCAACTTCCAGTCATGACGGTTGAATTAGGAAAAGCCTTAGAAAAAGGAAATACTGAAGAAATTCATCTATTGCTAAAGGCTGAAGGAGATTTGGAAAGCAGGGATGAAAAAGGTCATACACCTCTGATGAAAGCAGTCATTTATCGCAATCCTGAATTACTTCAGTTTTTGCTGGATCAGGGTGCCAATCCAAATGTGAGTGACTCTCAAGGGGATACCCCATTGGTCTGGGCTGCTTCAAAAAACCAGAATGAAATGGTAATCCTTTTGTTACAACATGGAGCTGAGCCAAACAGGGGAATGTTCAATTCATTGATGTGGGCTTCTTTTCATGGAAATGAAGAGACCGTCGAACATTTACTGAGTCATGGAAGTCAGCCTGACCTGCGTTCACGTGACGGATGGTCTGCATTGATGTGGGCTTCTGAAAGAGGACACCAGCCAGTCGTCCAAAAACTGTTGGCTTCAGGAGCAGGAGTCAATCTCCAGAACAGCGAAGGATACACCCCATTGATGCTTGCCGTGAAACGCGGAAGAACCGAAACAGTCAAAACACTGCTCTCCTCCGGAGCAGATATTGGAATCCAGGGTTTTGACCGAAAAAGTGCCTTTGATCTGGCAGTTGAATATGAAAGAAAAGCGTTGCTGCCTTTACTTCATCCATAACAGGGGGCAATGACAAAGATTCATTTCAAATTTTACTCATCTTGGGTTTTGGGGTCATTTTATTCTTTCATTATTTTCCTGATCATGAATGATTCAATTTGGTATTGATCACGTTCTTCTCATTTAAGGAAACTGGTAAAGACGAAAAGATGAATCGATGGAAGAATCAATGCGAACATTGATATTAAATATGGGGGCCTGCATATCGGTTGTTGCTATGACATTCCTCATTGGATGTTCGAAATCTGAGAGCCAGAATCCTTCAGGTACTTTTGTCGTGGGGCAGTGGGTTCCTGCATGGGATGGCCAATTCCGGGGCAGGATCAATCCGAATCCTCCACGACCGCCTGACAAAACCCGTTGCCGGGGGAGGGTCTTGTATTATCCCGGAGACCGTCCATCCAATACGGCTGGTTCCGTTCCAGTCAATCAGATTTTTCTCAAGCGCTGTTTCACTGAAGGTAAAACAGTCAATGTTTCGGAATCAGGTTCAGCACCGTGAAAGAAGAGGAAATGAAGCAAACGAATTTGGTCCCTTTGAAATCTTTCAAGCATTACCCATTGGATGAAATGCAAAGACGCGCAGATGAATTTTACAGGGATCTGGACCGAAGAAGAACGATCCGGGATTTTACGAGTGATCCTGTACCAAGAAATGTGATCGAAAACTGTTTGAAGGCTGCGGACACAGCTCCCAGCGGCGCGAACCAGCACCCATGGCATTTTGTCGTTGTTGAAGACCAGGAGATTAAATCAGAAATCAGAAAACTGGCAGAGGAAGAAGAACGGGAGTTTTATGAAAAAAGAGCACCACAGGAATGGCTTGATGCTCTGGCTCCCTTAGGCACTGATGCGGACAAACCTTTTCTGGAAACAGCCCCTTTTCTGATTGTTATTTTCGCAAGAGTTTATGGGGTTAAGCCTGACGGAGAGAAGATCAAGCACTATTATGTCAATGAATCGGTGGGGATCGCCACCGGGATGCTGATCACCGCCTTGCATCATGCCGGTCTTGTGAGCCTGACACACACCCCAAGCCCGATGAAATTTTTGAACCACTGCCTGAAACGTCCTGAAAATGAACGGCCCTTCCTGATCCTGGTGACAGGATTTCCATCACAGGAAGCCAAAGTTCCGGATTTAAAACGGAGAAACCTCGAGGAAATTGCAACCTTTCTTTGATCCTTTCCCGATTTTTAGCTCTTTCCAAAATTCTCTTTTTCCCCATTTCTTCAACGAGACTTCAGAAATTCTTCCACCCATTGTTTTAGCACATGTTTGAATTGCTGTTGGATTTTACAGGCAAGGCCCTGGCCACGGCTTTGGTGTTGTTTCTCGTTTCCCGGGTTGCTGAAAGACTGGGCCCCTTTATGGCCAGCGTTTTGATGGCAATGCCGATGAATGCAGGTCCAGGTTACTTTTTTGTCAGTCTCGAAGTATCACCACAATTTGTTTCCAAGGGAGCATTGATGAGTTTTGCTGCCACAGGGGGAGTGTTGGTGTTTACAGGATTTTACATACAGTCAACACGCAGGTTCTCATTTTTGAAAAGTATCGGTATTTCAAGTTTGGGTTGGTTGGCTGCTGTATGGATTTTGGGAAAATTGGAAGCAAATTTTCAGAACGCCATGATCACGGTGATTTTCGGTTTGGTGATTGGGATAATGATGCGCAGACCTTTGGATTTGTTTTCAAACCCGAGTTCATCTTCAAAGAAATGGAGTATTATCCTCCTCCGGTCGGCGGCAGGAGGTCTTTCAGTAGCAGCGATTGCCACGACAGCATCCATGTTAGGCCCTGAGATGACAGGCTTGTTATTCGGTTATCCGATAACCTTTGTGGCTACGGCCTGGATGCTTTCCAAACAATATGGAATCGAGTTTTCAGCAGCAACACTTCAATCCGCCCAACTCACGGTATCCGCTATGTAAGCTTTTGCCTGGTCCTCCATTTTGCTGCGGATCCGGAAATCGGTGGTTTCACCGGGCTTGAATCCTGGGGTATGGGGATCGGTGCATCGTTGTTGGTAGGAATTATAATTGGTGGAGTTGGGATCTTTCTTAGACGGACTTCCAAAACTGGAAGTGAAAATTCATCTCTCGGTTAAGATTCTGGGCGGAAATTCTGCGAATACCATGATCCCACTTCTTTCATCATTTTCTTGTAAAATTCAGGGTAGGAACCAAGCAGACGGTAATCGATCAACAATTCTTCTCCTGAAAGTATTACCTTCAGAGCCCTGATGTTTCCGTCCTCTTGACTGAAATAGACATTGGGTTCAGGAGAATGATTGATCAACTCCATATCATCGTTCAGTACCACGATTTTGTCTCTCCAGGCAAAGACATGCTCCACCCATAATCTTTTATCTTCGGCGCTTGTAAGAGAATTCAGAACCTTCCCTGCTTCCTCTTCGCTGTATTCAACAACATTGTATTTCCAGATCAGGGTTTCGGGTTCAAGTCTGTTGATGCTGTATATTCCTTCTCCCCGGGAATGGCCATTAATGAAAGAC
>LNZD02000158.1 GCA_001469005.2 SAR324 cluster bacterium lautmerah10 | reverse complement strand
TCTCCAAACCTCCAAAGGAGTCTGACATCTTTTTAAAAAGCTGACCCACCTGGTTCTCATTAGAGACATCACATGGGGTTCCATTCCAGTCAGGGTTTTCCTTGAGGGATTGCTCCAGATTGTTGGTGTCGGCATCACAGATCCAGATCCGGGCTCCAGCTTTTTCGAAATGCTGTGCCATCACTTGACCGATTCCGCTTCCGGCGCCGGTGATCAATGCTCTTTGTCCGTCTAGAAGTTTCATTTCAACAGTTCAGTTGTTCAGCCAGGTTAATGAAATCATTGGCGATCAGATCGTAATCATCTTCCGCCTCGAGGTCTGTTCTTTGTTTAGGACCATATTCTTCAGGTCTGCAAACAAAAGCAGTGCGGAATCCCAATCCGGAAGCGACCTGCAAGTCCGAGTTGTGAGCCGCCACCATCATGCACTCTTCCGGAGCCAGTCCCAGCATGGAGGCCGTGGTCAGGTAAGTATGGGGCATCGGTTTAAAACTCCGGGAAACTTCTGCACCCAAAACCGCGTCCCAGGGTAAACTGCTGAATTTGGCCATGTTGACCAATAATGCAACATTTCCGTTGGAGAGGGTTGCCAGAATGAAGCGTTTTTTCAGCCTCCCCAATCCTTCAACAGAATCAGACCAGGGCCGAAGACGGTGCCACATTCGGTTGAGATGTTCGACTCTTTCTTCACTCACTCCTTTGCATTCGTATTCATCCAGCAGAGTAAGCAGACTTTCACGATGCAGAGTGTCAAGGATTACCCACTCACGCTTTCCACTGCGAACCTCCTCCATGGAAGGCTGGTACATTCCTCTCCAGCGGTCCGCAAAATCTTCCCAGTTCAGTTCCCAACCCCATTCCGAGTTCAACTGGTTCCCCTCCTCGATGATACTCGAACGCCAATCGACCACCGTTCCAAAAACATCGAAAGTCAGGGCTTTGATTTCAGGCTTCATTTTCACTCATTTTGAACCTTTTGAGGAGAATCACTTGGATCGGAGAGCCAGGGCTTTTTCCAAGAAAAAGCATTACTTATCTCATAGATCATAGAAGAAGAAAAGTGACTTCATTTCACGGAAGAGTGACCCGACCTCCATCAGCTACGTAGGTTTGTCCTGTCACGAAACTCGCTTTTTCGCTGAGAAGGAAATGAACGACATTCGCCATTTCCTCGACCGTTCCGGTTCTGGGGATGGGCGTTGCCTCAATCATCGCTTTCCGTTTTTCAGGAGCGAGGGTGCTGATCATGTCGGTTTCGATCAAACCCGGCGCAAGACAGTTGATGCGGATGCTGGGAGCAAGTGCTTCAGAACAGCTTCTAACAAAACCGATCACTCCTGCTTTTGAGGCACTGTAAGCGATGTTGTTGGGCCGCGGACGCAGTCCTGCGATGGAAGCAATGCAGACGATTCTTCCAAAACCACGTTTGAGCATTCCGTCTTTGATAGCCATTACCGGGAGGAAGGTCCCATCCAGGTTGACTTCCATGATCTCCTTCCAGATTTCAAAACTCAGGGTTTCATGGTTTTCCCTGCGGACGATGCCTGCACTGGTCACCAGAAGATCTATGGGGCCGAAAGTCTTTTCGGTTTCAGCTACCATCTTTTGGACCTCTTCAGGATCGGAAACATCGGCTTTGAAAGCGGAAGCCTCTCCGCCATTTTTAATGATTGTTTGAACGGTTTCTTCAGCCGCCTCGGCATTAGAGGTGTAGTTCACGGCAACACGGGCTCCCCCTTTTGCAAGGTCGAGACAGACCGCACGCCCGATACCCCGGGAACCTCCGGTCACCAAAGCGGTTTTTCCTTCAAAATCTTTTTCCATTTTCATTCTTTCTCTAATTTTCAGGGACTCTTTTCATCTGAAAGACGAAGAGAAATGTCATTCGGGTAGGAGGAGGAAGTCAAGGTCATTCATTCGTTGACCCAGAACTTTGGAAACAAAAATGTTTTTCTAGGGTGCATAGAGGATGGCGATCCAGATTGCCGCAATGATGATTCCGATCCAGATGATGCGGTGGGGATCGACCTTTTCTTTGAGCCAGATCCAGGCACTGAGGGTGGTGACCGCAGAGAACGCTGAAAAACCGATCGATGCTCCGACTCTTCCATCACCTGTTGAACCGTAGAGAAAAGCTCCCAGGGCCAACATTTCCAGAAAGGATTGGAAGATCACTAATTTCAGAACCGAACCCTGAGGCCAGTTTCTGGGTTTATTTCTCGACTGCTCCCAAAACATGAGAAGCAGCACACTGACCAGTGCGGCAAGTCGGTTCAGATAAAGTGAATGGATCGGGCCGAGAAAGACAACAGCTTCCTGGGCGAAAAAAAACCTCAAGGCCACACAAGCTCCCGTACGCGGTAGTGCGCAGCCAGGCAGGGCTGTAGTTTTCATGTATGGTTGTCCCGGAACCCGGACGGGCAAGCATGGCAATGCCGATGAAGACCACGAAGACCGATACCAGTTGCTGCCAACTGAAAGGTTCTCCCGAGACGGCATTGAGGGCAACCAGGATCACCGAAAAGGTTGAGGCGGCAGGAGAAGCGACGGATACCGGCCCGCGGGCCAATGCCTTATACAGAAACATCAATGCCGCAAGATTGAGGAATCCGGAAAGAAGTGAAACCGACCAACTGTAAAAATCCCAACGGGGCCAATCGCCTGAGGCCAGAAACCAGACCGTCATCAGCACGCTTGAGATGCCCATCACGTAAAGGATCAGGACACTGAGAGAAGTACGTTGGGCTGTGAAACGTGCCACACAGTCGGAGACGCCGATGAAACCGCCTCCCAAGAGTCCCAACAGGATGCCGGACATCAGTGATTTATGTTAAAAATCTAAGTTTTGGAAAATCGGTCAAATCGAAGATAGGATGATTAAAATTTTCGATGACGGAGGTAGGCTTCTTGGGGGTGCACTCCTTCAAGAATCGCTTTACGCACAAGGTTTTCGGTCTGCATCACTTCCTCAACACGGTTGATAATGGATTCTGCATGAATCCCTGGAAGGACAACCACCCCGTCCTGATCCCCAAGAATGTAGTCCCCGGATTGGATCGTGATTTCTCCGATCATGATGGGAACTTCGTATTCCTGCGGTGTCCAGGCAGCGACAATATCTCTGGGAGTGGTGAAGCGGCAGAAGACCGGAAACTTCATTTTCCTGATGAAGGAAACATCCCGGCAGCCTCCATCGACCACATAACCCCGGACTCCCCTGAATTGAAGTGTTTCTGCGGAAAGTTCCCCCATCAAAGCCCGGTCGTCATCCTGGGGTTGACAAACGACTACATGGCCTGCCGGAGCCTTGCCCAAGAGTTCGGTCCAGCGCAAAAGGCTTTCGTCTTCCGTGAGAGAAGTGTCGGGACGACCCAGGACGGTGGATACAGGTCCGCAAACAGTCACTTCGGGATCCAAAGATTTGAGATGACGTGGTAAGAGACCGTCCTTCAGTCCCAATTCCCGCATCACATCAAAAACGGCTCCGCTGTAACAGTTTTCCAGTCTTTGGGTCAAATCCATTTTATTCATCTGTAAAGTGTTTCTGTATGGATGGTTTAGCTTCCCAATCGTTTCTTCAGAAAAAGAAAATCCGTTTCAAGCATCGGTTATAAAATCTTTGATATAAAACGAGAATTTCCAGAAAAAGGTATTGAATCAGCCTTCTTCTCCACGGATTTCTTTGAATCCTTTTCTGAGAGCCTGCTGGAAGACAATGACGTCATGGCCGTAACCCAGCAGTTGAAAACCCCGTTCCCGGAAGTTTCTCACCCTTTCCGGATTCATATCAAGAAAACCTGCTGCTTTCCCGTTTTTTCGGCAGGCTTGAGCAATGCGGTCCACAGCAGATTGAAATTCAGGATGGTCGAATTGCCCCGGAATCCCGAGTGAGTCGGTGAGATCGAAATGTCCGAGCCAGGCTGCATCCACTCCGGGGAGTTCCATGATGGCCTCCACTTCTTCAAGACCTTCCCGGGTTTCAATCTGGATGATCACGGTATTTTCCTCATTGGCCTTTTTCAGAGTTTCCAGCGGATCGCCGGCAGCATAATGATCATGGGCGAGGTTTAGCCCCAATCCCCGGGTTCCCTGAGGGCGGTAACGGCAGAATTGTGCAATTTTTTCTGCTTCTGCAGCAGAAGAAACCGCAGGAACCATGATCCCCTTTGCACCGGCATCGAGCACCGGAGCAATGAGATGGTAATGGCTGCCGGTTACTCTTGCGATGGGATAAAGATCCAAACCCCGTGCAGAGGCAACCTGCTGTTTGATGGTCTCGATTCCGCAACCACTGTGTTCGGTATCAAGGATGAGAAAATCAGCGCCGCATTGCTGGACGATGGCGGGAAGCCCTGGTGTCATGAACTCGAATGCCATCATGCCGTAGCAAGCTTCCCCGGATTTAAGTTTTTTCAGAAAGGTGTATCCCATAAATTAAATGATGTACCGGTCTAGGACCGGGATCGGTAGTGTTCGAGTTTTTGCCGAAAAATGGGTTTTTGCAGGACGTCACGGTTGACCGAATTTTCAGGAATGATTCCGTTTTTGATGGAAAGGACGGATTCAATCACCGATCTTCCGATCGCGGCAAAAAGCTGATCGGTCCAGGCCAGAGCATGAGGAGCAAGGATCACATTATCCAGGGAAAGGATCGGGTCCTCTGGATCGGGCGGTTCCTTCTCCAGGACATCCAAACCAGCCCCGGCAATCTTTTTTTTCTGCAGGACTTCGGTCAGATCTCTTTGGTTGACAATTGGACCCCTTGCCGTATTGATCAGAAAAGCATTGGGCTTCATCAGGGAAAGCAGTCTGGAATCCACGAGTCCCTCGGTTCCCGGATTGAGATCACAGTTGATGCAAAGAACATCGGATTCTCGAAAAAGCTGTTCCAGTTCGACCATTGTCACATCAAGATCCTGATTGATTTCCCTATTTCTAAATGGATCATGTGCGATGTGCTGCATTCCGTAGACTGAAGCCATCCGGAACATCTCCCCGGCGATGCTTCCAAATCCCAGAGAACCGAGGGTTTTCCCTACCAAGCCCACTCCCATATGCTCAGCACGTTGAGACCAGGTTCGATCTGCACCTCGGGTGATACGGTCTTTGATAAACAGTTTTCCACTGAGTGCGAGCATCAGGGTCATGATTGAAACGGCAACAGGACGACGAACCGCATCCGGAGTGTTGGTCAGTACGATCCCGTTTTCAGTGCATACCTCCTGATCCACGGTGTCATATCCGACTCAAAAACGGGCCACCAAAGCAAGTTTTCCGTCAGAAGGAACCGATTCGCCTGTAAATCTTGGAAGCAGCAAGACCAACGCATCATAGTCCAAAAGAGCATCTCCCATGACGACCTCTCCGAAGTCAACATAGTTCCAACTCAGCTCTGCTTCATGATTTAAGGGAGTGAGGTCAAAATCCGGGTAGAGTGCGTTTCCGTTTACGTCACGAAAATTCGAATCCAGGGCAACTCGGAAATTTGAAGGAGATTCCGTGTTCATCTTTTATCTTAGAATTCGACGGGCCATAGGATTGCTGAACTAAAACCTCCATCGACCCTTACAACCTGTCCTGTCATGAAAGCAGAAGCGTCGCTGGCCAGGAAAACAGCCGCTCCCACGAGATCTTTGGGATCACCCAGCCTTCTCAAAGGAGTGTTCTCGATTCCCCATTGCTGCAGGGAAGGATCGGACCACACTTTTCGGGTGAGGTCGGTGAGAATGAATCCCGGAGCAATGGAATTAACCCTGATCCCTTTCGGACCCCATTCTGCAGCCAACGCCCGGGTCATGCCGACCATCCCGAATTTGCTCATCGCGTAAGGGGCCATTCCTTTGACCGGGGCGTAACTGTTCAGGGAGTCGATGTTGATTTGGATTCCGCTTCCATTTTCAAGCATCACCCGTCCTACTTCGGTGGAAAGAAAGAAAGCTCCCTTAAGGTTGATGTCCATGACAAAGTCATAATCTTCAGGCAGATAGGTCTCCGCGCGTTGTCTCCGGTTGACACCTGCAACATTCACCAAGACATCAATAGGGCCGTGTTGTTTTCGAACCCGATTCACCAATGCTTCCACTTCATCAACCCGGCTGACGTCACAGCATTCAGGAAATACCTCAGAAGAATCTTCAGCCAATTCTTTCTTGACAGATTCAAGTGAATCTTCATCCCTGCCGGTAAAAACCACCCTTGCCCCTCTTTTTGCGAAACCTGACACCAGTGCCTTACCGATTCCTCGACTACCTCCAGAGACGAGGATCAGTTTGCCATTCAATTCAAAAAGAGGATCCATGATAAATTCGGGTTGAGGACGAAAATTTCTAAATCTAGCACATTGTTAAATTAAATGGTTATTTTCTTTTTTTATCAGCCGGATCTCTTTGTGAGGTTGTTATTTTATAATCCCAAAACGATTTAGACGATTTCTGGGTTGTTTGACAGGATCAGGGAACAGGGTCATAATCGGTTTTCAGAATAATTTAAATTAAAGCAGAGACAGGGTTCACGGAAGAGCCTCTTAAACGATCACCATGGAGGGAAACTGACAGAGGAAGAGATCAGAAAAACGGCCTCAAGATTTTTGGCAAATCACGGGCTTGCCGAAAGAGGCTGGGTTTTTCGATTTGACCGGGCCAAAAGGCGGGCAGGCTGCTGTAATTTTAACAAAAAACAAATCAGCCTTTCACATTCGTTCTGCAAAGTGGCCTGTGATGAAGAAGTGAAGAACACCCTTCTTCACGAAATCGCCCATGCGTTAGTTGGTCCGGGGCATCGTCATAATCGGGTCTGGCGTCAAAAAGCGCAGGAAATCGGATGTGATGCAAAAGTCACCCACAATTTAAATTTTAGTGAAGCACGTTACCGTGTCGGATGCATGCAAGGCTGCTGGGAAATTACCAGACATCGGATCAACCGAAACTGGCTCAAGCATAGGCGATGTGGCAAATGCGGGTCGGATTTGGGTCTTTATGATTCCAAGGCAGCCTGAACCTACAGACTTAGCTCAAGTTCTTCTGATTCCAGGAAAATCCAGATGAGCATCCGTCAAAACACGACAGAAAACAGAGTCGCCTCATCAACTCGTGCTCCGGTGAAACCCAAGAAAAACCGGAAATCCGCTCTCCCCCTGAACCATCCCAGTCTTTACACCAACCGTGAATTGAGTTGGCTTGAATTCAATCAAAGAGTGTTAGATCAGGCTCTGGACGAACGACACCCGCTTTTGGAAAGGGTTAAATTCCTGGCGATTACGGGGACCAATCTCGACGAATTTTTCATGGTCCGTGTGGCCACCATCCTGCGTCAGATCAAAAACGGAAGTGAAAGTCTGACTTCAGACGGCCTGACTCCTAAACAGCAGTTTTCTGAAATCCATGGACGGACGGAAAAGATGCTTCAGGATCAGCACTCGGCATGGTCGTTGTTGAGGCCGCTGCTAGAAAAAAACGGAGTGAAATTTCTTGAAATGCGCTCTTATAACGATGGGATCAAGGAGTATCTGCATGAGCGTTTCATGAACGAGATTTATCCTGTGCTGACTCCGATGGCATTTGATCCAGGGCATCCTTTTCCGCACATTTCCAGCCTCAGCATGAACCTTGCGGTGGTGGTTCGACACAATCAGGAAACCAAATTCGCCAGGGTCAAGATTCCGGATGTTTTGCCAAGATTTCTGGAAATTCCCGAGTCTGTGAGTGGACAGAACAAAATCGTCTTTGTCTTTCTGGAAGATGTAATCAGGAGCAACATCGATGAACTTTTTCCGGGAACGGAAATTCGTGACATCCGCCTTTTCCGGATCATTCGCGATACCGATCTGGTGATTCAGGAAGACGAGGCTGATGATTTACTGGAGACGGTGGACAAGGGATTGAAACAGATCCGTTACGGAGATGTTTCGCTGCTCCAGGTGGAAAAGTCGATGCCGAAACGAACCCTCAGCGTACTTGCGGATAATTGTCAGGTTGATGAGGAACTCGTTTCCAGGTCCGAAGGCAGGATGAATTTTGCAGATCTGATGCAATTGATGAAATTGCCGTTACCCCAACTGAAAGACAAACCGTTTTTCCCGCCTGTTCTTTTTGAAGGACTTCCGTCGGAACAGTTGTTCGAAAGGATCCGACACCGGGATTACCTGCTGCATCATCCATATCAGTCCTTTTATCCCGTAGAAGCACTGGTTAAGGCTGCGGCGGAGGACCCTCAGGTTCTTGCAGTGAAGATGACGCTTTACCGTATTGGAAGCAATTCCCCGGTGATCGAGCATTTGATCAATGCTGCAGAAGCAGGGAAACAGGTGACCGTTCTGGTTGAACTCAAGGCAAGGTTTGATGAACGGAATAACATCGTCTGGGCAAGAAGGCTCGAAGCGGTGGGAGCCCATGTGATTTATGGCGTGGTGCACTTAAAAACCCACTCAAAAATCTGCCTGGTTGTTCGCCAGGAAAGTGATGGGATCCGACGTTACATGCACCTCGGCACAGGGAATTACAACCCTTTTACCTCCAAAATCTACACGGATCTGGGCCTGCTCACTTCGAACCATGAAATTGGTGAGGATGCGACCCATGTGTTTAACTATCTGACCGGTTATTCGAATAAACGTGAATTCAACCACCTTCTGGTTGCACCAGTCAGCCTCCGTTCAGGATTGGAAACATTGATCGAACGTGAAATAGAATATGCACGCCAGGGCAGACCCTCGGGAATGATCTTTAAGGTCAATTCCGTTGCTGACCAGAAAGTGATTACCAAACTTTATGAAGCGTCAAAGGCGGGAGTGAGACAGGATCTGATTGTTCGTGGGATCTGCTGTCTCAGACCTGGAGTGGAGGGAGTCAGCGAAAAAATCCGGGTACGTTCGATCATCGGCCGTTTTCTGGAACATTCCAGAATTTATTATTTTGAGAATGGTGGAAAACCGGAAATCTACTGCGGCAGTGCGGATTTGATGGAACGGAATTTGAGCCGAAGGGTTGAAATCCTTTTTCCGGTAATCGACCAGGAAATCCTCGATCACCTGAAACAAAATCTTGATCTGATGCTTTCAGACAACACTTTGGCTTTCAACCTTCAGCAGGACGGCAGTTACAGAAGGATCAGCAAAAATTCTCAAGATCCTGAGATCAATTCACAAATGAAATTGTTGGAATGGTACGCTGAGGAAAACCCTTTCGGCAGCGTTTGATCAGGAAGAATCAAAGATGAGTCGTTGGCTGAGCCCAACTACTGAAGTGCAGGAACTGCAGCCTGGTTGGCAAACGCACTGTTCACATCACGCAGATTGACACGTTCTGCATCGGCCATTTCCCGCATCGAATCAACGAATTTTCTTCGTGCGGTCCGCACCTCCTCTTTCTCAGGTGTCTTTGATTTCAAAGAGGAAATCAGGGCTTTGCGGCTCTGTTCCGGGAAGCAGAGGATGACAGCTTCCTTGATTTCTTTGGTAGCCCCGGAAATGGCGGTAATCACATCATCCGGAGGGAGCTGCCGGACGACTTCCTTCAAAACATCGTTTGGGACCACTGGGATTGACTCGAAGATGAAACAACTGCTCTCGACATCTTCACTCAGTTTTTGATCAGAAACCCTCAAACCGTTGATCAGTTCCTGACGGGTCACAGGATCGGAATCGCTGAGTACATCGGCTACGAAACGAACGCCGTTTACCGCAATACTGTTTTCGTCCGGAACATTTCGGGCTTTTTCCGCAAGGTTGAATCCTACCTTCTCGACCAGTTCCATCGGCATTTCATGCATTCTTCCCAGTTCCACTGCAACCTGGGTCCGTTCATCACGGGAAAGCGTTTGCAGGATGGTGGCTGCTTTTTCAGTATCGAGCCTTGCCATGACGATGGCCTTGATCCGTGCCGGCTCATTTTTCAGCAAAAACGAGATCTGACTGGAAGACAATGATTTCATGAATCCGAAGGGATCAACAAAAGACTGTTCTGGTGAGAGGAACTGTTTGGTCAACAAGAACATGCGGATGTTTTTCAGCACTTCAGCAGTATCATCAGAATTCGGACCTGCTTCCTTGGCCAGTTGTTCAAGGTCCATGTAGGCCTGTTCCGTCATCTGGTTCCGGAAAAGTGATCTAGAAGCTTCGGGACCCATCACTGCAATTAGGGTGGCGAGTTGATCCATTGACTGTTTATCGCGGGTCATTTCCTGGATCAGTTCCCTTGACCAGTCAGGCCGACCTACAAGATTTTTAACAATTTCCTGAAGCACCCGTTCATTTTCATCACGAACCAGGGCGGTCTGGACCCGATCCTGACGATCCTGCTGCATTTTGTCCTGAACCGCTTTTTCTTCACGGGCCATGCGAACCGGCAAGGTGGGGGTATCTTTCAAATCCCGAATCTGATTCTGGGTTTCCACTTCCCTCGCCCTCAACCTGGAGATGCTGAAAAGGGTCCAGATCAGCAGCAATAAAAGCAGCAGCAGAATCCCTCCCAAAATCCATTCGAAGGTACCAAGAGTTTGCCAGAATGGTTTCTCTTCCTGCTGTTCTTTGGGGCTTTCAATTTTTGCGAGAGCTTTTTCAGCGGTCTGGGGTTCCTCTATGGCTTCAGGATCGGCACCATTGGGTTTTTCTAAATCAGGCTGAATTTCCGGAAGATTCGGAATGATTGGAACAAAGACAAATTCATCTCCTCTTTCGTAATCCAGTCCGCTGAGAATGGGGACGATTTCTCCAATGTAGGAATTGACCGAAGGAGAAACTTCTTTATGCAT
>LNZD02000157.1 GCA_001469005.2 SAR324 cluster bacterium lautmerah10 | reverse complement strand
GGAATGGAATCAGTTGTTTTGGGAGATGGGTTTTGCTCAAGATTATGCGAACTATGGTAATGAAACGGATTTTGTGATTTTTATTGAAACCGGAATGCAATGGTAAAGTACAGGACCTTATTTCCCATTCATCTGAAAAAGATCATCTGCATCGGATTTTTGGGGATGTTGCTGACGTGTTTTGCTGGAAATGCTTATGCCATTGATCAAACCTTTTCCTATCTTTCGGTGTTCTCGGGCAGTCAGGATCTTTCTGCCTCTCCAGGTGGGCTAGGCAGCGAATCGAATTATTTCGAATGGTTGAAAGAATCACATGGAGATCTCGAAGAAAACAGAAAAGTTCAACCTTCAGTAATTGGATTTGATTTTTACCGGGCTTCTGGCGTCGTCGCATCCGGATTTGGACTCGAAATCCAACGTTATAAAAAGTCATTCAACTTTTCCGATGGATCAGGTTTGACACTGGAAGCACTTGGGGTTCTTTGGAACAGGAAACTATTCAGCAAAAATTCAGGAAACACTTTATTCTGCAAACTCGGTAACAGAAACCACAGTCTTTGGTGAGGTAGATACTCCAGTCTATTACAAATTGGGGGCGCGTATCCCTTTCAACAGTTGGGGGCTTGTTTTGACCCAACAGTTTACTTCCGCAAACATGGAAGTGGCATCGGCAAATAAAAATGTTGCACTTGGTGGAGTTTCAACCCTGTTTGGACTCTACTACGGGTTTTAAAAATGAAAATTATGAATCGTTGGTGTCGCTTGTTTGATAAAAGCGATTTTTAGAACAGACGTTTCAATCAGCTTTTATGAAGAGACTCAAGCTTGAGCACAAGAGCAAATCCAATGATCATGAGCAAACATGCTATGAGTAAATGCAGATCCAATTCGGGCAAGACGTTGATTTCCTGAAGAACATATTCCTTTCCGCGGATGATTTCTGTTTCCAGGGGGATTTTCCAGGGCCAGACCTTCCTAAGAGCACCGATCATAAAACCGGTTAACAGTCCCAAGGTTGTTTGAGGAAATTTCTTCAGACAAAAGCGGAGTACCCTGGAAAAGGCTAGAATTCCTGTTAAACATCCGAGCACAAATACCAGGATGATTTGAAGATGGTCCCAATGAAACGGATCTCTTAGAACAGAAGTGATGAATGCATATTGTCCCAGGATCAGCAAAATGAAAGCTCCACTAAGTCCAGGAAGAATCATTGCACAGATGGCGACCAAGCCACTGAAAAAAATAAACGAGAGTGTTTTCGGAGTTTCAACGGGGATCATTCCTGTGACCCAATAAGCGACTAAAGTCCCAACCAAAATGCCGATTAAGCCATACCTCAGATTATCGAGAGAACGGGCTAAGATCAGGATGGAGGCAGTGATCAATCCAAAAAAAAGAGACCAAGTCCAAACCGGATAGTTGTTGAGAAGAAAATGCATTAACCTAGCTGTGCTTAAGATCGCAAGGATAATCCCAATAACAAGCACCAGCAGAAAGCGTAAGTGAACTCCGGCCAATGCTTCCCGAAAGCGTCCTTGTGATAATTTGAGAAGCATTCCCAGATCAATTGATCCGATAGCATTCAACAGTTGTCCATAAATCCCGGTGATGAAAGCAATGGTTCCTCCGGATACTCCGGGAATGATATCGGCAGTACCCATCCCGATTCCTTTCAAGAAAAGCATCAGGAATTCTTTTCTTTCACGTGGCCCAGGAGAAGCGTTCCAGGCTTCTTTCCAGGTTTTTACAGTTTGAGTTTCGGAGTCTGGTGAATGGACCTCTTGATCATCCTTTCCGGGGTCCTCAAAAGGCGGCATCGAATGGCGCTTCAGGCAGGTAGGGTGTTTTGAACCTCGGAAGTGTAGAAATGATCAACGAATGCCTGATCAAGTAAATTCTGAAAAGCACTGCTGAATTCAGTTTCTGTGAGGTTATCACGAAGCCTGCGGCAGAATGGCAGGAGTTCGGTGGAAGATTCAGCACATTGTCGCAAGAATTGATTCACAAAAATTTGAATTTCCCAGTGGAATTCTTCCTGGGTTAACTCAAGCAGGGCTGTAGAAGATTTATAATTTCCAAACAGAAAAGAACTGAGATGATCCACAAGAAAGAAAAAATCATCACCAAGTGCATTCAGAGACTTTAGTTTTCTGGAATCCATCCGTTCCACTAGATTTTCCCTGAAACTTCTCATCAGAAAAGTACTTTCAGAAATGTAGGTGCTTGGTTCAGAAATCCGGCTCATGTTCTTTTTAACTGAATTTCAAATCTTTCATGCAAAGAGCATGACACATATTTGGAATTCATACTATTTGGGTTTGAATGAAGATTCTGTATGAAAGCAAGCTTGAAAAGCAAAATCCAAGCTACATTTATTCAAACTGTTCCATTGGAATCCCTTCTCCGATGAGCATGACCGGAATGCTGTCTCGAACCGGATAAATGATCTTATCGTCTTCGCGCAGCAGACCGTCCTGTAGGGGTTCTTTTACGGATTGTCCATCAATATTGAGAATGTTGTTTTCTTTGATGGCCAGATTGATTTTATCAACGGTTTCAGTCGGTACGAGATCGACATTGAGTTTGGTGTCAGGGCAAACCAGGATCTCGACCAGTTCAGGGTCTACTCTTTTCATTGTTGTTCATTCAAGATCGGGAAGAAAATTGAATTGTGACATTCAGGAACATCCTTAGATTTGAATGTCAAATTTCTAAAATGAAATATTCCGAGGAAGGATTCAACCGGAAAGGGATTCGAATACGATAACGCGAGAGTTTCTATTGAAGAGATTTATAGTAAGGAGGCTGCCTGTTGTCTGACCAGAGCCCGTTTCAATTTGAACTCGTACTTGTCCAGGCGTTTTTTTTCAGATTCCCAATCCGATGAGGACATGTCAATTTTGGAAAGGATATCCCGGGCCTTGGATTCAGCAAGTTTCGCTCGATCGATATCGATTTCAGACACTGATTCCGCGAGCTCTGCAAGGATGGTGACC
>LNZD02000156.1 GCA_001469005.2 SAR324 cluster bacterium lautmerah10 | reverse complement strand
AAGCCATACTACTTCGTGGTCAAGATGGTCGTTTCGAATCACTCCTCCTCTAGGATAGTGTTGGAAATTGGATCCATACCAATTGAGCAAATGAATGAATCCCATGCAGGGATTTCAATTCATTTTTGAATAATTGATTTCTTTTCCAATGATAAAGACCATTGTTGTTTCACTCAATTTGGGGTGTTTGGTCTGGTTGACAAATCATTTTTTTGTCTTGGGAAAGTACAGACGAGCGATTAAGTTTTTTCCGCAAATCTAAACCCTTTCATCCAACCTGAGTTCAACTGCACTTAGCCGGCAAAAATAACATGCAAAAATCCAAAAAACTGAAATTCGTTTTTGTGTTCGTATTAGTGACGATGTTCTTTCAAACCCTGCTCCATGCAATTGAAAGAAGGCGGGAACAATTTGTCACTGATTTTGGATACGTTGCGATTCCGATCCCTTTTTCCGTGCCCGGAGTCGGAACCGGTCTGGGCGTTGCCGGAAACATCAACAACATCCCGATGTTCGGTGAGGAAACGACCACCGATGTTTATGCTCTGACCATTCCTTTCGGAGATGTCAAAGGCTCCATCGTTGGAGTCACCGATATTCCTTTATGGCCCAAGACCCTGATCTTCGACATCCTTTATGGCGAATTCAATAAATACAATCAAAGGTCCTATCTGGATCGGACGATGAATTCGAAAAAGGATGATTTCCTCAACCTCGAACTGGATCAGACCCAATTCAGTGGCGGCAGGATGATTCTTTCTTTGTTTGACCGGATGTTTGAGTTGTACCGTTTTCAATACAACATCAAAAGTAACATTTCTGCAATCCGGGATAATGAAGGGAATTTGATTTATGAAGTCAACCAGGGGTTCGATGTGCAGGCGATTACCATGGGATCCCTCTTCGATTATACCGATGACCGGACGGACCCGCTGAAAGGAGTCCGGTTCAATTACAACTATGCTGATTCCCCTCGAAGGGATTCGGACTCTGCCGATTTCTATGTGCAGGAGTTCAACCTTTCCGGATACATTCCCATCGAAAAAAGTACGATTGCCTTGAACTGGTACCGCGCCGGGGGAAGGCAACACGGACCTTGATGCATTGAAAACAAAGGAATTAGCGGAATGTGTAGCCAACTGTGATTCGGCGACCATTCAATCCAGGGCGGAAAACCAGCAGGCCTTGAACCGCTATGGATCAGCAGGCAGTCTCGGCGGCCCCACCCGGTTGAGGTCTTTTGCCCAGGGCCGTTACAGCGGTCCCCAAGTGGCGTTCCGTGGAGTCGAATTTCGCTGGAATTTTTCCGACAAGGAAACCCCGATCGAGTATTACATCATCAGCGACACGGCCATCAATTTTCAACTGGCCCTCTTTTATGAGGAAGGCAGCATCGCCGACCAGGCCAGTGATTTATGGAAAATAAAGAAGAGTTCCACCGGTTTGGGATTTCGTCTCGTGACCTCTTCCCAGTTTGTCTACCGCATCGATCTTGCCTCAGGTCAGGAGGGCAACGAATTCATCTTCTGGTTCGATTACCCCTGGGGTGCCGTACAGTGATGGACAAGGATTCAGAACAATGGGATTTCCTCCCTCAAGTGTTCAGCGAAGTTCTCAGGATCGACAATTGTTTTTCCAGGTTTCCGAGTTTCTTTTTCAGTTCCGAAATTTCCTGATTTTTCTGTTCGACAATTCCTGAAGTTTCCGGAGGGATTTCAAAAAGCCTGGGATTCAAGCCTGTATCGCCTTCTTTGGAGACTCCGGATTTGATCTCGTGAAGTTCCTGTTTGAGCAGTGTCAGAATTTCGTTGATCTCAGTATGTCTTTCCCGGGAAGCCCTCTCCGCTTTCCAGGTCCAGAATGAAAAAACGACAATCAGGGTGATCAGTAAAATTTCCATCTTTTGAATTGTTTTTCGTCGTGATGAATCTGGGGATGAGACTCAATTCCTTTGAATGATTTTTTCAATCGTTTCTTTTCCCCGTCAGGTTCAACCAAATTAAGCAGTCAATTTTTATGCCCTCGAAGTTCACTCAGTTTTGATTCATCAAAATTCTGCAATGAACTTTACGAATTTTGAAAGAGAGTGCTGAAACGGTGTCAAGGGGGGACTCTTTCCAAATTATTCTGAGTTCTTCGAAGATCTGGGATCACTCTTTTGGTTCACCCTGCCAGGAATCCTCGTCTTTGTCCCTTGAACGGTGCTTGATCCAATAACGGATCTCATAGTAGGGCCACTGGACATACCAGATTAAGGTCCTCCAATGAAAAAGGTAGAGCAGGAGAAGTAAGGACCTTTTCAGTTTTTTGGGCATCGTTTTTTTGATTACTTGCTCTTTTCTCTTCTCAGGATTTCTGGGAAGAGTCCATGATCCGTTTTCTTCTTTCTGAATGGAAGCGGTTTTGAAATCCACCCAAATGTATTATAAAACTCCAAAATCATGATAACCAAAATCTTTTTCGTCGAATGATGACTGAACCACACTATTCATGATGAGGAAAAAATGAATGAAAAGTCCATTACCGATGCGGCGAGGTGGATCGTCGATCAACACAGTCAAAAGAAGAATTATGCCAATTTACCGGAGTCCTTTGGTATTGGCGGCCTGGACGATGCCTATCTGGTTCAGCAGGAAGTGGTCGGGTTTTTCCAAAATCAGCGGGGCGCGATTGGGGGACACAAGCTGGCCCTGACCTCGAAACCGATTCAGCAACTTTGCGGGCTGGATCATCCCTGCGCAGGCCAATTGTTTCATTCCGAGATTCATTATGGAAAGCATGACTTGCAACTCGATGATTTTTTGAGTGTGGGGATTGAATTCGAATTGGCCGTTCGGATCGCTCAGGACATGACTTCCATCCAGGGGCCATGGAACCGTGAGAACATCCTCCCCTTCATCGATCAGGTCTATCCGGCCTTCGAATTGGTCCTTGACCGTAATGCGGATTACCAGAACCTCGACATCCTTTCCGTGGTGGCAGACAACGCGTGGTCCGGCGGGGCGGTCCTCGGCAGCGAATGCTCCGAATGGCAGCACCATGATTTTGATCGGCTGCCGGTGGAAAAAATCATCAACGGAAAAAAGGAAACATCCGTGACCGGGCAGGCAATGGGAAATCCCATGAATTCCATAGTTTGGCTCGCCAATTTCCTGAATCAATC
>LNZD02000155.1 GCA_001469005.2 SAR324 cluster bacterium lautmerah10 | reverse complement strand
CCTCAAGATCATCAAGCATCCAACCATGAGTTGATTGAGGCCATCCCAGATTTTCAAGCTTTTCACCTGACAAAGGACCAACAAGATCAACACGAATCATCTTGGAGTTAAGAACACTCATTTCTAATTCTTCCCGTATGTGGTACTGGTCCAGTTTCCTTCCAATATCAAGCCCTTCTCCGGGATTACAGCATAGAATCAGGGTGTTATCACTGGAACGGATGATTTCCACCCGATGCTCGATTTTGCCTCGATTGGAACAAATCAGGTTCGGTTGGAAGCCTCCGATCTTGAGGGCATTCAGATCGTTGGTCACCATACCCTGGAGAAATTGAAGCGCATCCTTTCCTTTGACTTGAATCAGCATCATAGAGGAGCAGTCTAAAATTCCAGCTCCGTGGATCAAGGTCTGGCGTTCTTCCTGGAATCTGTTAACGTAGCGGATTGGGATCGTGATGCCTTCAATTTCTTCTAATTCGGCACCATGATTTTGGTGAAACTGACTTAAGGAATTCATGAATGTTAATCATTATGGTAAATCTCCATAATAATCCATTTTGCAAATAAATGTAGGTTTAAACCTCCATCAAAACCATAAACTGAAATCTGGATGACATGACAACATTGATCAACGGAAAAGAAACGGGACAAACAATTCAAACCCAAATTAAAAAAGAAGTAGAGGACCTTGTCAAAAAAGGCATCGCACCCTGTCTTGCTGTGATCCTGGTCGGGGATGACCCTGCTTCACAAGTATATGTGAGGAACAAAAAAAGAACATGCGGAGAACTCGGAATTTTATCAGTCGAACATAAATTATCCGCTCAAACATCTCAGGATGAACTTGAGGGGTTGGTGAAAAAGCTGAATGAAGATCCAAGCGTCCATGGCATTCTCTGTCAGTTTCCACTTCCCAAGGGACTTGATGAGGATCGGGTGATCCACACCATTTCCACGGACAAGGATGTAGATGGGCTTCATCCATTCAATGTCGGTCTGCTGGCAACCGGCAAACCACGGTTTATTTCTTGTACCCCATGGGGAGTGATGCAGTTGCTCAAACATGCAGGAATACAAACTGAAGGCAAACACGCTGTAGTACTCGGACGCAGTAATCTAGTAGGACGCCCGCTATCGATTCTGCTTTCGGAAAAAGCTGCGAACTGTACCGTTACCGTCTGCCACTCCAGAACCCAAAACCTGGCAGCGGTCACATCGCAGGCAGACATTCTGGTTGCAGCCATCGGTCGCCCGGAATACGTCACAAAAGAAATGGTGAAACCTGGAGCGGTAGTGATTGATGTCGGCATCAATCGTATCGATGACGCCTCTGCGCCCAAAGGTTCAAGGTTGGTTGGAGATGTGGCCTTTGAAGAAGTAGCGGAAAAAGCAGAAGCCATCACCCCGGTTCCTGGAGGGGTCGGTCCGATGACGATTGCCATGCTGATGGCCAACACTGTAAATGCCTCTAGATTTCAAAATGGATTGGAACCGATGCAGATCTGAAAATGGTTCCAGAAAAAATTCATTTGAGTCTTCAAATCTATTTAAGTAAATCTAATAGGGTTTGGGTTCTGGTGTCTCTGATTTGACCCCCGAATCTGAAAATCGGTTTCCCCAGGAAACCATATTCTTTCCCGATGAACATTCATCCGGAATCCTTAATCGTTCAGGAGATCTTTATGAAGAAAATTGTTTTAGCTTTTATCACTGTTGCGGTCATGTGTTTCGGCCTCTCCCAGGCCATGGCATTCAAACCTGCAGTGGTTTTCGATATGGGGGGAAAATTTGACAAATCCTTCAATGAAGGAATTTGGAATGGTACTGAGAAGTTCCGCAAGGAAACCGGCATCAAGTACCGTGAATTTGAAGTCCAACAGGAAGCTCAACGTGAGCAGTTTTTAAGAAAACTGGCGCAGAGAGGGTCGGATATTGTCATTGCAGTTGGATTTGCCCAAGCACCCGCTTTGCAAAAAGTTGCTTCGGAATTTCCTAACACCAAATTCAGCATCATCGACATGGTTGTCGATCTTCCAAATGTCCAGTCCATTGTATTCAAGGAGCAAGAGGGTTCTTTTCTAGTGGGTGCTCTTGCAGCAATGAAAAGTGAAACGGGTAAAGTTGGATTTGTCGGAGGAATGGACATACCCCTGATCCGAAGGTTCGCCTGTGGTTATGTTCAGGGCGTCAAGCACATCAACCCTGGAGCAACGGTATTTCAGAAAATGACGGGGACCACACCTGCAGCATGGAACGACCCTGCACGTGGCGGTGAACTCGCAAAGAGCATGTATGATGATGGTGCAGATATCGTCTATGCGGCCGCAGGAGGAACGGGTCTTGGAGTACTCCAGGCTGCAGCGGACAATAATAAACTTTCTATTGGTGTTGACAGCAATCAAAACCATATTCAGCCTGGAAGTGTGCTGACCTCCATGCTCAAGCGGGTCGATGTTGCTTCGTATGAAGTGTTTAAGACGGCAAACGAAGGCACTTGGAAATCAGGAATAAAAGTCCTGGGACTTGCGGAAGACGGAGTGGGATGGTCCCTGGACCAACACAATGTCGGACTGGTAGAAAAAGACATGATCATGAGAGTTGAAATGATCCGCGGAGATATCATCAGTGGAAAAATCAAAGTTCATGATTACATGAGCAACAATTCCTGCCCGGTTCAATAAAACACACTTTTGTACCCGGACCGAATTAACCCTTGGTCCGGGTTTAACCCCAAAAAACTACCATGAGCAGACCGATCATCATTGATACGGATCCCGGTCAGGATGATGCGATCGGGATCCTGCTCGCCCTTGCTTCGCCGGAAGAACTGGACCTGCTTGGCATCGTTGCTGTTGCCGGCAATGTCCCCCTAGACCTAACCGAGCGAAACGCCAGGGCATTATGCGAACTCGCAGGCAAACCCGAAACAAAGGTCTTCCAGGGATGTTCCAGACCGCTTGTCCGCCCTCTGGTTACCGCTGAACACGTCCATGGTAAAACCGGACTCGACGGATCCAACCTTCCGGAACCCACCATGCAACTCCAACCTCAGCATGGTGTGGATTGGATCATTGAAACCCTTCTGGAGGCAGATGACGACTCTGTGACTCTCTGCCTTTTTGCTCCTCAGACCAACATCGGCATGGCCTTTTCCAAAGCTCCGGAAGTTCTACCGAAAGTAAAGGAAATTGTTTTCATGGGTGGTGGTTTCTTTGAGGGGGGAAACATCACGCCTGCTGCAGAATTCAATGTTTATGTGGATCCGCATGCCGCCCACCGGGTTGTCCATTGCGGCAGGCCGGTGACCATGCTCTCCCTGGATGTCACCCATCAGGCATTGATGCAAAGAAACTGGCTGAATCAAATCAAGGAATTGAATTCACCGGTTGGAGACGCTGCTTACGGAATGCTCAGTTTTTACGAACGTCATGATCTAGAAAAATACGGCAACAGCGGAGGCCCGCTCCATGATCCTACTGTCATTGCTTATTTACTTCGTCCCGATCTCTTTGAAGGTAAAAAAGCAAATGTTGATATTGAAATTCAGTCGGAATTGACAATGGGAATGACCGTTGTCGACTGGTGGGGAGTAACGGACCGTCCTGCGAATGTGAATGTTCTTAGAAACATCGATGCAGATGGATTCTTCCAACTGATTCTTGAGCGTCTGGCCCGACTTTGAAGCTTAATCATGAGATCAATTCCTTAATTTCTTCATAAGGGCGTTAGCTTTCAAAACCAGGTTTCGATTCCATGCCTGCTGCCATTGAATTAAAAAACATCAACAAACGTTTCGGTCCGGTCCAAGCCAACCGTGATGTTTCCCTGACCATTGAAAGTGGTACCATCCATGGAATCATTGGTGAAAACGGAGCAGGAAAATCCACCCTGATGAGCATCCTTTATGGTTTTTATCAGGCAGATTCAGGAAGTGTTCGGGTTCAGGGCAATGAACTGAAAATCAACAGTGCCCATGATGCTATTACTTCCGGGATTGGGATGGTGCACCAGCATTTCATGCTAGTCGACACCTTTACCGTTCTCGAAAATGTCGTCCTTGGCGTTGAATCCGGCATGACCCTGAAAACCTCCCTGGATGATGCCCGGGACACCCTGATCGAACTTGAAAAGGAGTATCATCTGGAAGTCGATGTCGACGCCCTCATTGAAGATCTCCCGGTAGGGCTTCTTCAACGGGTTGAGATCCTTAAGGCACTTTATCGAAAAGCCGACATCCTGATTCTTGACGAACCGACCGGGGTCCTGACTCCTCAGGAAGCTGATGAACTGTTCCGGATTCTTGAGGAACTTTCCAAACAGGGCAAAACCGTCATCCTGATCACTCATAAACTTCGCGAAATCATGGCGATCACCAACCATGTTTCGGTCATGCGTAACGGTGAAATGGTCGCACATCTGAAAACCTCTGACACCAACCGTGAAGAACTGGCAGAATTGATGGTCGGACGGAAAGTTGGGTTAGGAACCTCAACTTTTCCGTTCGAGCAGGAGAAATTCTTGGAATTGCAGGAGTTTCCGGAAATGGCCAAACCGAGCTTCTCGAAACACTCACTGGAATCCGTTCCTTCCAGAATGGTTCAATCAAGATTGGGGAACAAACCATCGAATCCGGAGACAGATACGATGCAGCGGAAATGAGGAGACTCGGGGTCGGACACGTCCCGGAAGACCGACAGCGGATGGGACTGGTGACCTCTTTCGTCGCCAAGGAAAATGCGATTCTCGGCTACCATCGGGATGAAGCCTATAACCGCACATTTGAAATGAACGAAAGCTTCATGCTCGAGGAATGTTCCTCAAAAATGAAGGATTACGATGTGCGCCCGGCCAACCCGGAATTGCAATCCTCACTTTTCTCCGGGGGGAATCAGCAAAAATTGGTGGTGATGCGGGAAATGTCACGGAATCCCGAGTTGCTGATTGTCGGTCAACCGACCCGTGGGGTGGACATCGGCGCGATCGAATTCATACATCGCCGGATCATCACCATGCGTGATGCGGGAAAAGCCGTGCTTTTGGTTTCTGTGGAATTGGATGAAATCCTCTCCCTCAGCGACCGCATCCTGGTCATGTTCAACGGGGAAATGATGGGAGAAATCAGTGCCGAAGAAGCCGATGAAAGAAAAATCGGACTATTGATGGCAGGTATACGGGAAGAGGCGGCTTGAACGAAAAGACCGAAAACCTGGTATTGGTGGTGCTGATCACCACCGTGAACCTGTTATTGGCTTTCATCATTTCCGGACTGGTCATCTGGTCGGTTGGAGAGGATCCCTGGTTTGCACTCAAAACCATGCTCTATGGAGCCTTTGGATATGATGAAGGAATCGGCTACACCCTTTACTATACAACGAATTTCATTTTCACCGGTTTGGCATTTGCAGTCGCATTCCACTGTCGGCTTTTCAACATTGGTGCAGAAGGACAGGCCTACATCGGCGGACTTGGGGTTGGCCTGGTCTGTCTTTGGCTGGAAGAGCTTCCCTTCGTCGTAATTCTTCCAGCAGCCATAATGGCTTCAGCCCTGTTTGGTGCAATCTGGGGTGCTATTCCAGGATACCTCCAGGCAAAACGCGGAAGCCATGTGGTAATCACCACCATCATGTTCAATTTCATTGCTTCTGTGCTGATGGTTTACCTGCTGGTCAACGTTCTTATCAAACCGGGGCAGATGTCCCCGGAAACAAGAGAGTTCGGGGAAAACGGATGGCTTCCTCAAATGCACGAACTTTTCAGTTGGATCGGAATCCAGATCACTCCCACCCCACTTAACCTCTCGCTCTTCTGGGCATTCATCTGTGCTTTTTTCGTCTGGCGTTACATCTGGCATACCCGTTGGGGCTATGAAATGCGAACCGTTGGTGCCAACGAAAGTGCGGCAGTCTATGCTGGCATCAATGTTGACCGTAACATCATCATCGCCATGGCCCTAGGTGGAGCTCTTGCCGGGTTTGTAGGAATCAATGAAATCATGGGGTTTAATCACCGAATCCTGCTCAACTTCCAATTCGGTTATGGTTTTACAGGAATCGTAGTTTCCCTGATTGGCCGAAACCATCCTTTCGGGATTCTGTTGGCTTCGCTGCTCTTCGGAATCCTTTATCAGGGAGGTGCAGAGCTCGCTTTCGAAACCCAGACCATCGACCGGCACATGGTGGTTCTGATCCAGGGGTTGGTAATCCTATTTGCAGGCGCTCTTGAAAATCTGTTTCGGCCCCAGCTTCAGGCCTTGGTTCGTTCTCTTTTTAAAACTTCCACACCGGTTGCCGCCAGTGGCTGATTCAATTTTTCTAAGAATGAAAATCCAGGAAATTCATTCGCTGTTTATGATTGCTCATGTGGTCTGATTTATTGTTGATTCTCGATGCCACCTTAAGGATGGCAGTCCCTCTGGTTTTGGCAGCCATGGGCGGAGTTTTCGCCGAGCGTTCCGGCGTCATCGATTTTGGCCTGGAAGGGAAGATGCTCGGGGGGGCATTTGTTGCGGCAACCGTCGCTCACCTGACCCAATCGGCCTGGATGGGGCTGCTTGGAGCCATCATCATCGGGATCACTTTCTCGATGATGCACGCCTTTGCCAGTGTGACCAAGCAGGGGAATCAGGTTGTATCTTGTGTCGCCATCAATATCTTTGCAATGGGTTTAACCACCGTCCTGGGGCAGGCCTGGTTTCAGCGAGGAGGCAAAACTCCGCAGTTGCCTCCCGAAGCGCGTTTCACTACCATTGAGCTTCCTTTTGCCGAGGAACTTCGTGTCGTCCCGGTCTTGGGAGACATCTATTACGAACTGATCAGCGGACACAACATCCTGGTTTACATTGCTTACATCATGGTTCCTCTAACCGCGTGGATCGTGTTCCGCAGCCGTTTTGGCCTCAGACTCCGAGCTACCGGGGAAAATCCCTTGGCTGTTGACACGGCAGGGATTTCTGTCAATGCCACTCGCTACAAGGCCTTGATCATCAACGGCATCCTGGGCGGCATGTCCGGTGCGTATCTTTCCACCGCACAGCTTGCATTTTTTGTCAAAGATATGTCTGCCGGAAAGGGCTATCTCGCTTTGGCAGCGATGATTTTTGGAAAATGGAGGCCCTTCCAGGCAATGCTTGCGTGTCTGCTTTTTGCATTTGCTGAGGCGATCCAAAGCCGTTTGCAAGGCGTTCCACTTCCGATTGTCGGTGTTGTCCCGGTGCAATTGATCCAGTCCATCCCCTACATCCTGACCGTGGTACTGCTTGCCGGATTTGTCGGAAAAGCCGTTGCTCCCAAAGCAATTGGGGAGCCCTTCATCAAAGAACACAAATGAAACCACCCTGCTGAAAGTTTTTCCTATCCTTCTGCAGATTCTGAATTTTCCATAAACTACAATGATCGGTATCAAGGGCACAGGCATTTACCTGCCTGAAACAAGATATTCCAATTTTGACAGGATGGAGCAGTTTGGTATGACCGAGGATTTTGTCCGGGACAAAATCGGATTCACCAAACTCGCCCGCAAAGATCCTGAACAGACCACCTCAGACCTTTGCCTGCTTGCCTGGGAAGACCTGAAAAAGTCATATCCGGTTGATTTGGACGAGATCGATTGTCTTTTAGTCTGCAGCCAAAATCCGGATGGACACGGCTTGCCGCATACTTCAGCCATTGTCCATGATAAACTCGGGCTTCCGGAAACCTGTGCAGCATTTGACATCTCCCTCGGATGTTCGGGATTCGTTTACGGGCTTTCCGTAATTCAGTCCTTCATGGGGGCCCATGGAATGAAAAATGGGCTGTTTTTCACGGCTGATCCCTACTCCAAAGTCATGGATTTTGACAACAAGAAAACTGCGACGCTTTTTGGTGATGGGGCTGCAGTAACTTGGATCGGAACTGAACCACGTTTCCAGACAGGACAATTTCTCTTTGGATCGAATGGGAAAAAACATGAGGGAATCACGGTTCGAGATAATGGCATCCTTGAAATGAACGGAAGAGCAGTTTTCACTTTTTCTGTAAGAGTCGTTCCAAAGAACATCCTGGAAATGCTTGAGAAAAACAGGTTGGAGATAGAACATATCGATCTGTTCCTGCTCCATCAAGGGAGTCTCCACATTGTTAATTCCATCGCAGATGCACTGGGGGTGCCTCGTGAAAAATGTCCTTTCCATTCGGGAGATTACGGCAACACCGTCTCCTCCTCGATCCCGATGCTGCTTCACCGTGAATTCGACAATCCAACCATGAAAACCGCAGTGATTTCCGGTTTTGGAGTCGGACTTTCCTGGGCCAGCACCGTTCTTTACCGGTTATGAATCCTTTTCCCAATGCTACGATTTCAGGAACCGCCATTGTCTTAGCACCCGGTCATTTCAATCCTGACCGGGCGAAAACCGCATTCGGCCTGGTGCGGGGTAGCGAACGATTTCAAGTGCTCGCAGTGATTGACTCGAAAACCGCAGGACAGGATGCGGGTGACATCGTTGACAGTAAAAAACGTGATATTCCTGTTTTCGGGTCCGTAAACCAAGCCCTGGAGAAACTTGAGCTTCGCCCGGAATACGCGGTCATCGGGATCACCACACCGGGCGGAATCCTTCCGGATTACCTCATGCTGGAAATCGAACAAGCGCTTGAGGCAGGGCTTGATATTGTTAATGGACTGCATCAGCCCCTTTCTGAAATTCATTCACTTTCTGGAAAAGCTGCGGAACGAGGTGCAGCCATTCACGACATCCGCAAACCCAGGCCGTTTTCTGAATTGAAATTCTGGAATGGCAGCATCCTCAAGGTCCGCGCGCCAAGAATTGCAGTGATCGGAACCGACTGTGCCCTTGGAAAACGAACCACGGCACGCTGGCTCACGGAAAGCTGCAATGAAAAAGGGATCCGGGCAGAAATGATCTTCACCGGGCAGACCGGATGGATGCAGGGGCACGGTTACGGTTTCATCCTTGATTCCACACCGAATGATTTTGTTCCCGGAGAATTAGAAAACGCCATCGTATGTTGCGATCAGGAAATCAAACCTGATGTGATTTTCCTTGAGGGACAGGCCTCACTTCGTCACCCTGCCGGACCCTGCGGTGCAGAGTTTCTCTGCTCGGCTTTGGCCAGAGGAGTCATCCTTCAGCATGCCCCAGACCGTGATCATTTCCACAGCATGGACCACCTGCCGTTTCAGCCCCCTTCTCTTGAGGAGGAAATTGAACTGATCCGCCTCTATGGCAGTAGGGTGCTGGCGTTGTCTCTCAATGGTGGATCTCTGGAAGAAATTGATTTATTCCAAATCCGTGACGAACTTGCTTCAAAATTCAATCTTCCTGTCATCTGCCCTCTCGAAGAGGGAGTCAAGGAACTCTTTCCTGTCGTCCAAAATTTCCTCAAGAAAGAAAGTGGAGGAGCTTGAAAATCAAATCCATACAATCCTGGCAGGAAGAAATAGAATTGAAGGAACCCTTTTCCATATCCTTTTCAACGGAAGATGCGGTCACACTTCATTTTGTCAAATTGGAGTCTTCCAGCGGACTTCAAGGTTTTGGTTCGGCAAAGCCCTCTTTTCATGTAACCGGAGAAAGCAGCGATAGCTGCAAGGAAGCGCTTCAAAACAAGGCTCAGGAAATTCTGGAACACGAGGATTTCCGCCATCTACCTCGCTTAATTCGAAAACTGGAAGAGGCCCTTCCACGAAATCCTGCTGCACGTGCAGCCCTGGACATGGCCCTTCATGACCTGCTCGCGAAAAGCATGGAACTTCCATTGGTGGAGATGCTGGGACGTTGTCATTCAATCATGTCCACCTCCATCACCATCGGTATCAAGGACATTGATGAGACC
>LNZD02000154.1 GCA_001469005.2 SAR324 cluster bacterium lautmerah10 | reverse complement strand
TCTCTAAAGCCAGTCCTTCACGGCGATTTTCAGGAAGAACTCCCATCCGCAAAATCTGGATTTCAGGAGGGATGAGATAAAAGACCAGGAATCCACAGGAACCTTTCTCTGGATGAGCAAGTTCCCATGCTTGAAATATCTTTTGCTTGGAAAGCTCGAGATATGAATCGAATTTCCAAGGAATGCGGAAACATTTTTGATCCATCTCAGCCAGTCTTTCCGGTTCTGCTCGGTAGTTCCAGAGATAAGGATTCATCAACCCCTTTTTGCCTTCTTCATTGATCTGAAAAGGGAGATTTCTCCATCAAAAAAAACTTGATCCTGAACAATTTATTTTGTTATAAAATAGGGTTTTCCAAAATAAGTATTATGGTTTTCTGAAATAGGATGTTTTCGGAAAAGCATGCATGATCAACCTCCAACCTAGCCCGGTCGGCTTTCTCATCCAAAGGTCGCCCTTCTTTTAAGCCATTTAACTACGGAGACCCTTATGGCTGTCATATCTATGAAACATTTCCTGGAAGCAGGAGTTCATTTCGGTCATCAGACCAAACGCTGGAATCCGAAAATGGCACCCTACATATACGGTGTCAAGAGCGGGATTCACATCATCGACCTTCGTCAAACCTTACGCAAACTTCAGGAAGCTTACCAGTATGTAAAGCAGGCCAGCAGCGAAGGAAAATCGATGTTATTTGTTGGTACCAAGCAGTCGATTCAGCGAATCGTTTTAGACGAGGCAATCCGCTGTGATTCACCGTACATCAATTTTCGCTGGTTGGGCGGATTTTTGACCAATTTCAGTACGGTCAAGCAATCGATTGGAAGACTTCAATCTTTTGAGGAAATCGCCGGTGAGGACGGAGCCTATGAAGGTATTCTGAAAAAAGAAGCTTTGCAGATTGAAAGAAAACGTCAGAAACTCGAACGTTCCCTGGGAGGAGTGCGGACGATGAGGGATGTTCCTGGAATGATTTTCATCATCGATTGCAAACGGGAGCATCTGGCAGTTCGTGAAGCACAGAAACTCGGGATACCGATTGTTGGTATTGCAGACACCAATTGCGACCCAAGCGGGATTGATCATGTGATTCCAGGGAACGATGATTCCCCCAAAGCGGTTCAGCTTTATGCCAGCGTCATTGCAACAGCAGTGATCGAAGGACGTGCCGCCAGGGAAAAAGCGATCAACGAAGGACAATCCGCAGAGAAAAGTGAACCCGCAGCACCCAAGGGAGATGCTGGAAAAAAGACGAAGAAGTCAGAATCCGAGGGTTCAGGGGACAAGCCTAAAAAGCCGATAGTTAAATACAAAAAACCAAAAGCTTCAGAATCCGCGAAAAAAGCAGATGAAGAAGCGAAAGCAGAAGCTCCTGCGGAAAATGCTGAAGTTAGCGCTCCAGCAGAGGTTGTGGAAGAAGCTGAAAAGCAGGCTGAAGCGGCAGAACCAGTCGCGGAAGCAACGGAAGCCGAAGCAACTGCTCCAGAAACTGAATCGAAAGCTTCGGATAAGGAGGAAGAGCCTGCTGAAAAACCGGAAGCTTCCTGAATCAGGCTATATCGTATCTGGGAACCTCCAGTCAGGTTCCCATTACCTTTCAATTTTAAAGAATTTATAAAAATTAGAGATGTCAGCAATAACAGCCGCAGCCGTTAAGGAACTGCGAGAAATCACTGGGGTTGCAATGATGGACTGCAAAAAAGCACTCGTCGAATGCAATGGTGATCTGGAAGAAGCCAAGGAATTTCTGCGTAAAAAGGGGCAGGCCAAGGCATTGAAAAAATCCTCAAGGGAAACCCGGGAAGGAGCGGTCGAAATCCGAGTTGACGAAAATCACCGATCCGGCGCGATCATCAAACTCGCCTGTGAAACCGATTTTGTGGCAAGAAATGAATCGTTTAAAGCCTTACTCCAGACCCTCGGCGGGCAGGTGCTTTCACAGGGTTCTGATGCGTTGATGGAACAACAGCTCGTGGATGGCGGAGGAACGATCCAGGATCTGATCAACGGTAAAGTTGCAGAACTTGGAGAAAACATGCAGCTTCTCGATGCGGCCCGGATCGAGGTGAATCAGGGCTGGGTCGGAGGTTATGTCCACATGACCGGAAAAATCGGGGTCATCCTCGGTCTTGAAACGGAGGCTGCCAGTGAGGATCCGAAGCTCCAGCAATTAGCCCATGATCTGGCAATGCACATTGCTGCTTCTCCTGCTGAAGCGGTTCGGGAAGATCAGGTGGATTCAGCACTCATCGAAAAAGAGCGGGAAGTCTTTTCTGCCCAGGCCAGGGAGTCTGGAAAACCCGAGGAAATCATTGAAAAAATGATTGAAGGGCGGATCAAGAAATTTCTCAAGGAAATTTGTGTGGAAACCCAGCCTTTTGTCAAGGATCCCCAGAAAACGGTAGGTCAGTTGGTCAAGGAGGTATCAAAGGAAATTGGAGTCGGGATTCGACTCGAGTCTTTTATCAAATACCAGTTCTAGAGCACTTCTGTGAACCCGAAGTACCGCCGCATTCTTTTAAAACTCAGCGGAGAGACTTTTGGTGGCAGCAAAGGATTTGGATTTGATTACGATACCATCAGCAGGATCGCCGAAAACATCATTTCGGTGATTGAGCTCAAGGTTGAGGTCGGGGTGGTTGTCGGAGGCGGGAACATTTTCCGCGGGGCGGAATCTTCCGATGGAAACATTGCACGTGTTGCAGGAGATCACATGGGCATGCTTTCCACCGTTATCAACAGTATATGCCTGCAGCAAATGCTCGAGCAGAAAGAAGTTCCGACCCGTGTTATGTCTGCCATAGAAATGCGCGAAGTCTGTGAGCCTTATATTAAGCGACGAGCCGATCGGCACCTAGAAAAAGAACGCGTTGTGATTTTTGCCGCAGGTACAGGCAACCCTTTTTTTACGACTGATACCGCGGCAGTTCTGAGGGCGACTGAAGTAGGAGCAGAAGTGGTCATTAAGGCAACCAAGACCGATGGGGTTTATGACCGAGACCCGATGATTGACCCTGATGCAAAGCGATTCAGTCATTTGAGTTATGACGAAGTACTGAGCCGAGACCTGAAAGTGATGGATGCAACGGCGATAGCTTTTTGTCGTGACAACAAAATCCCAATTCAGGTCCTTGACCTGAATGCCAAGGATTCCATCAAAAAAGCAGTTTGCGGTGAAACGGTAGGAACCCTGATTAACTGAAGGAAGAGATGTCTGCAGAAAACACGGAAGAAGTTGAAGCCCAAACCGGGCGTAAAATGGATACGACCCTGGAAAACCTGAAACGTGAACTGGGTGGCATCCATGCCGGAAGGGTGAGTCCTTCGATGCTGGATTCGGTGAAGGTTGATTATTATGGAAATCCCAGCCCTATCTCGCAGGTTGCCAATATTTCTACTCCGGAACCCCAGACTTTGGCGATCAATCCCTGGGAGAAAAAGATGATCAAGGATATCGAGCATTCCCTCCAGGCGGCGAACCTTGGATTCAGTATTTCAAACGATGGCAATCTCATCCGCCTGATCATGCCTCCTTTTACCGAAGAACGTCGTAAGGAATACGTCAAACAGGTAAAGAAAATTGGTGAAGACGCGAAAATTGCCGTACGCAATGTCCGCAGGGAAGGCAATGATTTACTGAAGAAACTCGAAAAAGAAAAAGCCATTTCCCAGGATGAAGAAAAAGCTTCCCAAACAAATATTCAGCAGGTAACCGACGAACACATTCGTATCATTGATGATTTGATCGGGACCAAAGAGAAAGAACTGATGAGCCTCTGATCCTTCAATGCTCTCCATCCTGCTTCATTCTGTCTGGCCTTATCAAATCTTCAAATCGGTCATCTTCAGAAGTGGCATGGCCTTCCTGACCGTTTACCTGGTCATCATCATTCTAATGCCTTTTGTCATAAAACATTTTCGTGCTGCAGGTATCACCTCTGACTTCAATGGAATTTCCAAAGGAATCAAACCCTACACCGGGGCGACGCCGATCATGGGCGGAGGAGTGCTTCTATTGGGAATACTGGTTGCAGCGGTTCTCTGGTGTAACCTGAATCAGTACATTGTGGCACTTCTGATCATCATGTTTTCCTTTGGAGTGATTGGTGCAATTGATGACTTTGCCAAGGTGGTTCACCGGAGAAGGATCGAATCGGGTAAATCGGAGAAAAAACATTATTCAGATAAAGCTGACGGAGTCAGTGCTCGTTTCAGGCTTTCTGCAGAATTTGGGGTGGCTCTGGTAGTCGTCCTTGGATTGTACCTTTATGTTGATATCGACGGCCATCTGGTGGTTCCTTTTGTGCCTCTCAAAGATGCTTATCCTTATTTACCGAAATTTTTATTTATTCCATTCATGCTGTTGATCATTGTGGGCGGGGCGAATGCCGTCAATCTCACCGATGGTATGGATTCTCTGGCGACGGTTCCCTTGATGACCTGTGCTCTTTTTGTCGGTGCGGTGGCCTACATCGGAGGCGATTCTGAGTTTGCGGAGAGGCTGAAGATTCCGCATTTGACCCATGAAATCAAGGAATTATCTGTGCTGGCAACGACGGTTCTCAGTGCAGGAACAGCGTTTTTGAAATACAACGCACCACCGGCCCTGATCTACATGGGGGATCTGGGTGCCCTGGCATTGGGGAGCATGGTTTCGGCCATGTTCATTTTCGTCAAAGCGGAATTGTTCCTGCCGATAGTGGGTGGGATTTTTATTTTTTCCGTCCTCTCTTCCATCATTCAGCGTCTTTTCTTTAAATGGATGCTTCATACCCGGGGCCGGGAAAAAGCAGAACGCTTTCGTTTTTTCCTCAGATCCCCTTATCATCACCATCTACAGAGACTTTGGACTTATAATCGCAATCCTTCAGACGTAGAATCGGTGTGGCTGATCTTCCTGAAAAAAATTGGAATCAATCCGGTTCCTGAAGAAAATAAACTGCTGACGACCCAGGAAGTTAACAGCCGAGTGATCTGGCAGATGCATCTCAAATCAATCTGGCTTTTTGTGATTGCGGTTTTGATTTACTTTAAGGTTCGTTAAAAAAGGAAAAGATGGGGCAGGAAAAAAAATTAGCGCTGATAACCGGGGCAGGACGAGGCATTGGCAAGGTGATCGCACTTCAACTTGCCAAATCCGGTGCGGACATTGCCCTCACCGACCTGAATCCTGAACTTGAGGATCTAAAAAGTGAATTGAATAAGCTTGGGAGCCAATGCCTTGATTTCCAGGTTGATGTTACCGATCCCGAAGCAATTGATAAAATGGTCAGCGAGGTGGTTGGAAGTCAGGGAAGGATTGATATACTGGTCAACAACGCAGGCATCACCCAGGATAACCTGATGATGCGAATGAAAGCGGAACAATGGTCGAAGGTCATTGATGTCAACCTCAACGGGGTTTTTCACATCACCCGTGCGGTTCTTAAGACGATGATGAAACAGCGAAGCGGAAAAATCATCAGTATTTCCTCAGTGGTAGGATTTTCTGGCAATCCCGGACAGGTGAACTACAGTTCCACCAAGGCCGCCTTGGTTGGATTCACCAAGTCTCTTGCTCGTGAAGTCGGTTCCCGAGGAATTACAGTCAATGCTGTGGCTCCAGGATTCATCGATACGGCCATGACCCAGGCACTCAACGAAACCCAGCAGGAAGAAATTCTCAGGCAGATTCCTTTAAAACGGATGGGAATGCCGGAAGACATTGCCCATGCCGTCGATTTTCTGGCCTCGGAAAAAGCGGATTACATCACTGGTACGGTTTTGCATGTCAATGGTGGCATGTATTAGTTCTGGAAATGCATCAAGTGGTTTGACATTTCCTTCATTGATAACACAAAGTCTTCAAAGAAGACATCAACCCTAACAATAAGAGCAACCATGGACGAAATTGAAAGCAAAGTCATCAAAATCATTGGCGAACAACTTGGAAAAGATGAAGCAGACATCAAACTTGAATCAAATTTTGTAGATGATCTTGAAGCAGATTCCCTGGACACGGTGGAACTGGTCATGGCCCTTGAGGAAGAATTCGGGATCGACATTCCTGATGACGCGGCGGAGCAGATCGCTACCGTTCAATCGGCTGTGGATTACATCAAAGAAGCTCAGGCTGCTTGAAAGACATGATCAACATTTCCAAGTTGGGATAAACTTGAATCAAACCGGATAAAATGACTGAATCAAAAAGAGTTGTTGTGACCGGATTGGGATGTGTTTCCCCGCTTGGAAATACAGTCGCGGAAACCTGGGAAAAAGGCAGTCAGGGGCAGTCCGGGATTGATCGAATCGAAAAATTCGATCCTTCTGAGATGCGCTGTCAGATCGCCGGAGAGGTGCGGAATTTCGAGCTTCCGGATCTGGTATCTCCGAAAGAGGCAAAGAAGATGGACCTTTTTATCCATTACGCGATTGCCGCTACCCAGGAAGCCCTTCAGGATGCAGCATTGGAGATCACTGAACCTTTGGAAGAGGAAGTCGGTATTTCCATGGGAGTTGGTATTGGTGGACTGGGCTGTATCGAAAAATACACCAAAATCCTCCTGGAACAGGGGCCGAAACGGGTCAGCCCCTTTTTCATCCCGATGACCCTGAGCAATTTGGCTCCAGGACAGGTTTCCATGCTTTTTCGTGCAAGAAACTATTCCGCCTGTTCAGTTTCCGCCTGTGCTTCCTCCAATCATGCGATTGGAACTGCAATGAGACATATCGAACGAGGTGATGCAAAAGTGATGATCAGTGGCGGAGCCGAGTCGAGTGTGACTCCTCTTGGGATTGCCGGTTTTGCGGCGATGCATGCTCTCAGTACCCGAAATGAGGAACCTCAAAAAGCAAGCAGACCCTACGATACCGGTCGCGACGGGTTCGTGATGGGGGAAGGAGCCGGGATGCTGATTTTGGAGGAATACGAATTTGCCAAGCAAAGAGGAGCCAGGATCTATTGTGAACTTGTAGGATATGGAGCCAGTTCCGATGCCTTCCATATCACTGCACCTTCCACCGAGGGTCCTGCCCATGCGGTCAAGATTGCCGTCAAGGACGCGGGGGTTGATTCAGAAAAGATCGATTACATCAATACTCATGGTACTTCCACCCCGGCAGGGGATATCAATGAATTGAAGGCATTGAAATTGGCTTTGGGAGACGGGATTGCCAACCACACTTCCGTCAGTTCAACCAAATCCATGACCGGCCATCTTTTAGGTGCAGCAGCAGCCATAGAAGCTGTTTTCTGCGTTAAAGCCCTGCACCACTCTTACATCCCGCCCACCATTAATATCAACGAGCTGGATCCGGAATGTGATTTTGATGTCACACCGAATGAAGGCCGTTCTCGGGAAATAGACGTTGCCATGTCCAATTCCTTCGGTTTTGGAGGAACCAATGCGTCTGTGATTTTCCGTAAAATGCATTCCTGAATATTCATCATAATCGACTCTGGCTGTTTTCAATGGCAACAGCAGGAGCATTTGTTTTGCCGATTATGTGATTACCCGCATAATTTTATGTTGTTCTCTTTTAACCCGGAATTGAGAAGAAGCTTATGAGCAGCACCGAATATCATGTAAACCGCAAGGAACTCCAGTTTGTTGTAATGGAGGTCTTGGAAGCCGGAAAGTTATGCGGCTTTGAAGATTTTTCGGAGTTCGATGAAGATTTATTTTCAATGACAATCAATGAAGCCTGCACCTTTGCGGAACAGGTCCTTGATCCGATCAATCAGAGTGGAGACCGGGAAGGTTGTCAGGTCGAAAACGGATCGGTCAAAACCCCTCAAGGATTTCCCGAAGCATGGCGAAAGATGGGAGAAGGAGGCTGGCTGGCGATGAATATGCCTCCCGATTTCGGTGGAATGGGGCTTCCGGAATTGGTTACTGTGGCCGCCAAAGAAGTCCAGCTTGCTGCAAATCAGTCCCTTTGCATCGGCAATACCCTGACTACCGGTGCTGCCAATCTGATTGTGACCTTCGGTTCTGACGAGCAAAAAGAAGAATATTGCGAAAACATGTTTAATGGGACCTGGTCTGGGACGATGTGTCTCACAGAGCCTCATGCCGGTAGTGCGGTCGGAGACATCATCACCACTGCGGTCCAGCAGCCTGAAGGACATTATCTGATCAAGGGCACCAAGCAGTTCATTACCACCGGTGACCATGACATGTCGGAAAACATCATCCACCTTCTCCTTGCCAGAACGGAAGGTGCTCCGGATGGAACCAAGGGCATCAGCCTCTTCATTGTTCCCAAATTCCGCAAGGATGGTACCCAAAATGATGTAACCTTGGTGAATATCGAAAAAAAGATGGGGCTTCATGCATCTCCCACGTGTGTACTTTCATTCGGAGAAAAAGGGGACTGTCACGGATATTTGCTGCAGGCGGAAAATAAAGGGATGGCGCAGATGTTCCAGATGATGAATGAAGCAAGACTGTTCGTCGGTCTTCAGGGACTTGCTGGAGCAGGAGCCGCATGCCACAACGCGGTTTCCTATGCCAACGAAAGACTTCAGGGTCCATCTCCGATGAATCCTGGAGAAAAAGCGAAAATTGTGGAACATCCTGATGTCCGCAGGATGCTGATGCAGATGCGTTCGGTTACTGAGGGATTACGAGCGATGATGTATACGGTGGCCTGGTACACGGATATGGCCCATCATGGACCTGAAGAAACCCGGGAATATTACCAGGATCTCGTCGACCTACATATTCCTGTCTGCAAGGCTTTTGGAACGGATCAGGGATTTGAGGTTGCCTGTACCGGGATCCAGGTCCTTGGCGGTGTCGGATTCACCCGGGATTTTCCTTTGGAACAGAATGCCAGGGATCAGAAAATCGGTTCCATTTATGAGGGGACCAATGGCATCCAGGCCATGGACCTGGTGGGGCGTAAATTTGGAGTCAAACAAGGAGCTTTGATTGACAATCTCGTCAAGGAACTGAACTGGTTTGAATCCAATCCTCCTGAAGACTTGCTCGTCGATTGGGTCCGGGAATGGGAGGGTTACCGGAAGTTGATGTTTGAAAGCATCAGCAACCTGAAACGGATTGGTGAGCATTCCGGACAATCTGCTTATCTGCTCTATGCTGTTAACATGCTTCAACTGATGGGGGACGTCCTCTGCTCCTTCTATCTGTTAAAACAGGCCCAGGTGGCCAAACTCAAACTCAACAAAATGCTTCCGGAAGGTAAGGACTTGAAGGCATTTGCTGACGAGAGTGAGGAAGCAGGTTTTTACTGGAACAAACTGAAAACGGCGGAGTACTATGTCTGGAGCATTCTTCCCAGGGTGCTTTCCCATGAAAGGATCATCCGTAATGC
>LNZD02000153.1:4372-8392 GCA_001469005.2 SAR324 cluster bacterium lautmerah10 | reverse complement strand
TTCATCAGGACTGCAAACGTCCTGCAAGGAAGACGGCAGGGTGCATCACTTCCAGGGGAATTCCTGCCTGATTGATGCCGGCTCGAATCTGGTAAAGGCAGCCGGGATTCGCCGTGAGCAGGATTTTTGTTTCAGGATGTTTTTTGAGGGTGTCCCGGATCGAATCGATTTTACGTTGGAGCACCGAGCCTGCAAGTTCCGGCTGGACCAGGGTGTAAATTCCAGCCGATCCACCGCACCAGTTCGATTCCGGAAGCGGAACCAGTTTGACTCCGGGACGGCTGCCGATCAGCTTTCTTGGATTCACATCCACTCCCTGGGCGTGCATCAGGTGGCAGGGAGCGTCATAAAAGACACTGACCTCGTTGGTATTCCAATTCTGCTGGTCCAGGGACTCCGATTCTGAAGCAATGAGTTCAAGAAGGTCGATGGTTCGGTTTTCGAGTTCCTTCCATTTTTCAATTTCAGTTTCCGGGGCTTCCGGGAAGAGATGATGAAGTTCCTTGAGTTGGGCCCCGCAGCCTGCAGCATTGGTGATCACCCGGTCCAGCTTCCGGGGTTCGAAGGAATTCCGGTGTTTTTCTGCAAGGGTTCTCGCGGTCTTCCGGTCTCCGCTGTGGACATGCAAGGCGCCGCAACAGCCCTGATCTCCGGGAACAACGACCTCGTAGCCTGACGCACGGAGCAGTTTGAGGCTGGCCTCATGGATTTCTGCCTCGGAAACGTCAAGGATGCATCCGCTGAACAAGCCGACACGGCCTTTGGGAGTCTGGCCTCCCGTCGGTTCGAGCAGTTGATCGGCATATTTTTTCTTGAACGATTTCCCGGAAAAGTTGGGAAGCAGGTGCTGACTGAAGACGAATTTTTTTGGAAGAATCCGCCCGAGGAAACTTTGGGTGATCAGTTTCGGGATCCCCGTCCAGCGGTAAATTCGCAAAAGTTGGCTGGCGGTCGCGAGTGCTGCAGTGGAACGGAACAGACCTTTCAGTAGTAACGCTCTGGCCAGTTTTTCCTTAACCGACTGCTTGCGGTGCTCCAGCAGGATCCCGCGTGTTTTTTCCAACAGTTCCCCGTAAGGAACCCCGGAGGGGCAGACACTTTCACAGGCCCTGCAGTCAAGGCAGCGATCCAGCGGCGCGATCACATCCTGGTTGAGTTCCAACTCGCCTTCCCAGAGTCCCCGCATCAGGTAAAGCCTGCCCCGTGGCGAGTCCTTTTCGTCCCCGAGTTCACGGTAAGTGGGGCAGTTGTCCAGGCAGAGGCCGCAGTGAACGCACTTCAGGATGTTATCGAATTTTGCTCCCCGAAACTGCTCAGTCAGTTCCGATGTCACCCTTTCCGTAGCTGGTGTTTCCATGGTTCGTGATTCAGGATGATTCTTCAGGAAGCGTTCTGCATCCGGTAAAAAGGAGCGTCAAAAAGCCCTTCAGGATCGAGATGATTTTTCAGCCGGCAGCTTAGCGAGTAGCCTGGAGGTTTGGCAAAGTCCTCCAGCATTTCATCACCGATTTCCGGTGCCGAACGGAGCAGCCTTAAGTTAGCGGAGTTCTGAGGCAGCACATTTTTCAAAGTTTGGAGAAATTCCTTCTGTTGTTTTTCATCTTCCTGATCCAGGAAAAGGTGCAGGTCTGCCCCGATCGGGTGCAGGATCATCCTCGGATTCCAGGAAGACAGCAGATCGAGGGGAAGTTTCAGCAGGTCCGCCGTGGGCATGGAAGCCTGACGATCCGCTCCCGGCGTTCAGCATTGCCTGAAAACCCTGCCCCGAGGAGGATGCTTTGGCCTTCCGGGGAAGCACTGACTGCCTGGACCCAATCCAGGGGAATCCTTTTGATCTGGAGGTTCTCTACAAGATTCTGCCAGTCCTGAATTCCGGTTTCGACAAAAACGGCATGGGGTTCAATGACGAAGGGCTGGACCTTGAAATTGACGGAAGTGATCAGTCCGAGCCCGCCGAGGTGACCGATCATCATCCGGGTCAGGTCATAGCCGGTGACGTTCTTGACGACCTTTCCTCCGGCCTTGACACGTTCTCCCTTGGCATTGATGTACTCGATGCCGATCAAGGAATCACGTAGTCCCCCCATGTTCATCCGGTTGGGGCCGCTGATATTGGCGGAAACCATTCCTCCCAGGGTTGATTCGGGGTACCAGGGATTGATTGCCAGTTGCATGTTCTTTTCACCGAGCAGTTGCTGGAGTTCCGCTGCGGTTTGACCTGCCTCCATCCCTGCTACGAGGTCATCAGGATCGAAAAAATGGATTTTTTTCAATGCACGGGTGCTGACCGGCAGGCCCTGATTTTCATCATCACGCACTTGCTCTCTTTGGATCGAAGTCCTGTTTCCGGAGATGCGGATCGACTGTTCCCGGGAAATCCGTTCAAGCACCCATTCACGGGTCTGTTCAACGCTTTTCGGGACAAATTCAGAAACCTTCGCAGAAGGTTTTTCAGCAACGGTGGAGTTCATACTGCGATTCCGGATTTGGCGGCAACCATTCTGGGTTTTTCCATGCCTTCCGGGACGGCGGCAGGATGTTTGACCTCGGCACAGCGTCCCGGCTGCGGAAAAATCTTGCCGGGATTCAACAGTTCCCCGGGGTTGAAAAATTCCCTGACGCGGATCATGTTTTCCAGATCCTCACTGCTGTAGAGAGAGTCCATCCAGGATGCTTTTTCCAGCCCGATTCCATGTTCCCCGGAAAGGGACCCACCGTATTCGACACAGATCGAAAGGATCTCTTCCCCCGCCAAATGGGCGTTTTCCACTTCTTCGGGGATATCATAGCGGTAGAGGATCAATGGATGGAGATTACCGTCACCGGCATGAAAAACGTTGGCCACGGTAAGACTGAATTTGCGGCCCACCTGGGCGATTTTATCCAGCACCTCCGGAAGTGAACTCCTTGGGATGACCCCGTCCTGAACATAATAACTCGGAGAAATCTGTCCGATCGCACCGAAGGCTTCTTTCCGTGCCCGCCAGATCCTCGCACGTTCCTCGTCATCACGCGCACGTTTGACTTCTTTGGCTCCGGCCTCGCTGAGCAGTTCTTCGGATGCCCGGGCTTCTTCCTCGAGGCCTTCCTCAAGTCCGTCGACTTCGACGATCAGCACCGCCTCGGCATCCGTCGGGAATCCTGGTTTCAGCGCCTGTTCCACGGCATAGATGGTGACTTTGTCGATCATTTCCATCGCCGCGGGAATGATGCCTCTGCGGACGATGGCGGATACCCCTTCGCAGGCTTTGTGAACACTATCGAAAACCCCCAGCAGCGTGATTGCTTTTTCCGGGTTCGGGGTCAGACGGCAGGTGATTTTGGTGACAATCCCGAAGGTCCCCTCAGAACCGATTACCAGCGCCAGCATGTCCGGTCCGGCAATGGGAAAAGTCTTGCCGCCCAATTCCACCACCTCACCGTCCGGGAGTACCATTTCCAAACCCAGCACATGGTTCACGGTCACCCCGTATTTGAGGGTGTGGGGTCCCCCTGAATTTTCTGCGACGTTGCCGCCGATGGTGCAGGCTTTTTGTGACGAAGGATCGGGGACGTAGTGATATCCGTCCGGTTGCACCTTTTCGGAAATCCTGAGGTTGATTACCCCGGGACCGACGGTGATCGTCCGGTTGAGCCAGTCGATATCATGGATCTCCTTGAACCTGGCCATTTCGATGATCACGCTTTGTTCCCGCGGAACGGCACCTCCGGAAAGTCCGGTTCCGGCGCCCCTGGGGACGAAGGGGATTTTCCGCGAGTGAAGTTTTTTCACGACTTCCACCAGTTCGTTCCGGTTTCCCGGGAACACCACCCCCATCGGCGGGGCGGTATAGAGCGTCAGGCCATCGCAACGGTAGGTGTAGAGGGTGACGGGATCATCCTTGACCCAATCCTCACCCAACAGGCTGACAAGCTCAGTACGGAGTTCTTTTGTAAATGCCATGCACCTCCTTTTCCTTCGGAACGTTTCTGGTCTTTCGGAATCGTTTTATATTTGCCAATCAAGAAAATTGAATTGAT
>LNZD02000153.1:0-4307 GCA_001469005.2 SAR324 cluster bacterium lautmerah10 | reverse complement strand
ATTTGACAAAAGCTGAAACCCCATTCGTAAGGGTTTTATCCATTGATCATCACAGAAATGGACTTGACCCTTCAAGCTTCTTTGAGAGAGTATTTTGTTGTTTCATAAAAGGATGGGTTACCTGATAAAACCATCAAAACAGTTACATCATTGACTTAAATCGGATATCCGTTCTTATTTGGATATCCTCGCATAGATAATCCCCTGAGCAGTCCCAACTGGATATAAAAAAACTTCATGTCGGTTTACGGATACATCAGGCTGAACACCTCTGTAGAAACCCCTGAGGGTTTGGGGTTCAAGGAACAGACGCAGAAGATCAACGCCTGGGCGGAGGAGTCGAAACTAGAAATCAAAAAGATCCATCGGGATAAGGAACCCACCAGTTCTTCACTGGATTTGCCAAGACTTGCCAAACTGACCAAGCAGATTGATCAGGGCAAAGTCACGGTGTTGGTGGTGGTCAGACTAGACCGCTTGACCCGCAGCATCCGGCTTTATAATCATCTGCTGGAACTGCTGGCCGTCAACAATGTCCGTTTCGTCTCCCTTCTGGAGGGCATCGACACGGACAAAAAATCGGGAAAGATGGTGTTCAACGCGATGCGCATCATGGGTCGCTGGGAAGCCAAGGCGATCCCGGACCGAACCCGGGAGATGATCGCACGGAAACGTAAGATCGGTGAACGCGTCGGCCATGCACCCTTCGGCTACATCTACCAACGACGGAAACTGGTGCCCTCGGATCCGGAAATGCAGACGGTGGAATTGATCAGAGAGAAAAGACTGGAAGAGGAAATGAGCTACCACCGGATCGCCAAGCTTCTCAACAGCCGCCGAATCCTCTCCAAGCGTGGAAGACGCTGGTATGCTGAAACGATCAAAACCGTTTGCGAAAACCCTCTTTACGGCACCCCCATCAGCCAGCAGAAGACCATTTCACGAAGCCGTAAATAAAACGGTTCCTCAACATTCCTTCTTCCTTGTTTTGAGCCTCCTTTCTTGATCCGCTGGTTTCACCCCAAGGGTGGAACCTAGTTCATTACAACCGTTTCTGTTTGATTTGAATTCCGGAAGATCCTGAAGGTTCCCTGAAAGGTCAGGAGCAATTTTAAATCTCCATCAAATCTACATTGTTTCACCATAATTCCTCCTCATTTCGCAGTTAATCTGGATTGCAGAGGATTTGTCGATAAGCACCTTCACCGGCAATTTTGCAGGCGGTTGTAACGGAATCACTTCTGACAAGACCTCTCAGCAGGGCATTCATCAACCCTATTCTTAAAGAGGAATTATGACTCAATCACGGTTTAGTTATCGGGTATTAACCTCCTTTTTCGTCACCTTCGATTTCCTGATATTGTTGGTCACCGGAGTGGTGCTCTATGTGGTACCCCATGGAAGGGTGGCGAATTGGACAAACTGGGAACTGATGGGATTGTCGAAGGATCAGTGGACGTCGGTGCACATACTTTCGGCACTGCTCTTCCTGCTGGTTTCCATCCTCCATCTGATCTTCAACTGGAAACCGTTCAAACATTATTTTTATCACAAACTCCAGGGAGTTCACCGCCTTAGGGAACTTAGCCTGGCATTGCTGATCTGTGGGTTTTTCTTCTATTCAGGAGTGAGTTCTGTCAAGCCTCTGGCCTATGTTCTTGATTGGGGAGAGTCCCTCAAGGAATCCTGGGTGGATCAGCAAACCAATGACCAGTCCCGGGGACAGCCCCAGATGCAGTCGTTGGCTGTTATTTCAACAAAATTGAACCTGGAACCCGGGAAGGTCCAAGGGGCTCTTCGAACAGCAGGTTTTTCGATTCCATCCTTGGATTCCACTTTGGAAAACATTGCCTCGGAAAATCAGATCAGCCCGAAGGATTTATATGCTTTGATTCAGGAAATCGAATCCTTTGAGGAAGAATCAGTAACTCCTCCGCTTCAGGAAGAGAAGCAGGACTTTACTGAACAAAAAGGCTTCGGGCGGTTGAATCTCCAGGAAGCACTTCAAGAATTGGGAGAACCTCTTTCTGAAGTCATGGCTTATGCCAAAAAACAGGATATCCGTGCAGAGGCAGAATCCCGGGTGAAGGACCTTGCGGAATCGATGAACCTGACACCAATGGAATATTTAGACCGTCTTCTTCCTGGGAAAGGAATCCTCTCTGATCATGAACAATGATCGACATCTTGGAGCCTGAAACAGGATACGGGACGACCGGTCCTGTTCAGGTTCCTGAATTCATAAAAAATTTGGAGACTTCGATCAAACTGATGGACCGCATCAGCATTTTTTCTGAAGTCCATGAAACCTTCGTTAAACGACCATCTAGGATTTTAAAATGAACTATGATTATTTTCTGATAATGAAATTTTTGATTTCTGGCATTTCGATTCTTGCCCTGACCCAAATCATTTTTGATGTCTTGGAAGCGAAACATAAATCCGAAAAGCGCAGAAAAATGTTTCAGCGAATCTTGTGGCAGGGTTCGCCAATCGTTTTGGGGATGGCGACCTTGGGTCTTTTCTATTGAAGGAAAAAGATTTTGACTGGGAAAAACTTAGAAACTGGGAACAACTCGAGCCGGTTTCAAGTTCTTGATGCTAAGAACAGGGTTCTTGATCAACGGTATCATCGAGGGGGTTTAGACAGGGCAGGGGTGAAAATCAGTGAACTTGACACCCCTTGCCCAATGGGAGGCTGCCCATAAGAGGATTGGAAGGAAGCGATTATATTGCAGAACGCTCCTGTTGATTTTCTCCGGGTGCACTGGAGAACCAATTGCAGGGACCGCCTCCGGTACCATCACGCCTGGGACCTTTTCCGTCCCTTGGACCGGTTCCTGAAAACCATCCGCATGAAGATAATGCAAACACGGAGATCATCACGATGATCCAAGCGATTTTTGTTTTTTTCATAGCCAACTCCTGATTGGAGGAGGCAATGGCTTGCCTCCCCGGGAAAAGATGATTCCTGTCTGCATTCCGTCCACAGAGAAACTTCATCTTCCTTAAAGCTTAATTCCGGCGTTTCCCAAAACCTCCTCTTGGAACGACTGCATTGTTGCCAGCCTGATTGCCTGCTCCTGAATTCATCCGTCTTCCTTTTCCTTGAGGTGTCCCTGGCTGGTTATTCGGCCCCCTGTTTTCGGGGCCCTCACTCATTTTCAAAAAAATTGAGTCCGCTTGCTCTTGGGAGATTTTCCCTTCTTCCACCGCCTTTTTGACAATCAGGACATTTTGAGTATGCATCCGTGTTTCCACGTCCTCAAATTTCAGTCCGTATTTGCTGAGAACCCCTTGCATCCGGAGTTGTGCCAAGTCTCCACGGATTTGTGCTTCCGTTTGCCCGGTCAACTCCATCAGTACCCCGACCTGGGCTTCTTGAACCTCCGAGCGGAAGAGTCTCCCAACTCCGGTTCCCTGATCGGATTGCTGTTGATTTTGGAATCTCCGGTTTGTATCCGAAGCCCTCTCTTTCTTTTAAAAGGATTAAATCAAATACGGGTGAGTCATCTCAACCGTTGAACTGCTTTTAGCTTAGCCCTCAAATGTGAAGAAAATTTGGAGAAATGATGTGGATTTGAAGGAGTTTTTCGAACCACCCCCTTCACTGTGTATTCTTCAGTTATTTTTTCCACAGGGACGCAGGTGGAACATCCACCGTTCTCATTTGATGATAACGATTGATGTCTCCAAGTTTATATCCTGAATGGAGCGAGATGCCCTGATACCATAAAACTTGGAAAAATCGAATAATGGAACTGAAAATTGAACTTCCGGAAAACTCGAAAAAATGCCCTCTTGACCGCAGGAGAAACCCGGGATATTCTGCGTTTTCCTGAAAACAGAAAAAGGAATGCCTGATGGAAATCGAGGTCTATGATACCTATGCCCGTTCTGAAGAGGGATTGAAGATTCACTTCGACGTGATGCTCCCCATCGGAGGCGATGAAGCGACTGCACAGGACAAGGCCCGGGAGTTTATTGAGAAAATTTCTGAAACCGCAAACCCCGTCCAACTCGAAAGCTGCCGTTTTTGTCACACCGAAACCGCAAAACCGGAGGTCGGAGAGAGGGTGGAGCAGGAAGGCTATTGTATTGTCCCGATCGAAAACTGTCCGGATCCCCAGAATTGATTTTCCTCAACATTCATCAGCGGATCAAAAAGATGGAAAGAAAACCCTTGAAACGCGAAAAACCTGATTTTTTTTCACGACTCCAATTCATGCTCTTCCTCGGGTTGGCAGGGTTCCTGGTATTGCCTCCTCCAGTTTGGGCCGATGAATCGGCTTCGATGGGTAAAAAGA
>LNZD02000152.1 GCA_001469005.2 SAR324 cluster bacterium lautmerah10 | reverse complement strand
GACCAGTCCGGTTTCTCGCTGTTGAAACGACCAAAGGTGAGCTGAAGGTGGCGATTGGTGGAAAGAGTGTATTTGAAAATCTGGAAATAACCCTTTCGTTTTCCTTCATAAATGATTTGGGTTCCATCCGGTGACCAGCGAGGAGAACTGTTGTATTTTCCTCTGAAAGTGATCCTCCTGGTTTTTTTGGTTTTGGTGTCATGGATATAAATTTGTGGCTGCTGAAACCGCACACTGTCGGATACAAAAACTATGGAGGAAGCGTCTTTGGACCAGGAAGGTGATGTTTCCAGACTTTTCCATGCAATGATCCTGTCCAGTTTTCGGGTTTTCAAATGATAATTGTAGATATCCGAATTTCCTTTGGTCATTAGGGTGATCAGGATGGAGTCCCCGCTAGGAGACCAGGTACCTCCCTGGGGTTGAGTGCCTTCAGGAAAAGAGAGGATGCTTGCTCTAAGTCTTTTGGAGGGTTGGATCGCGACCTGAACTTTGGACCGAGTAAAGGTCGTGTAAAGTAAATTCTGATTGTCAAAGGCCCAACTGGCGTAGTTGTTGGAACCAAGGTTGTAGGAAAACCGCTGCTGGTGGGTTCCATCATAACTGGAAAGCATGATGTTCTTGCGTCCGTTTTTCTTTTGGGAAGTGTAGGCAATACGACTTTGTGCAATACCTCGGAATCCCAGGGAGTTTTTGATGAAGGTGTTGGCCATTTGCAGTCCAAGTTCCCTCAGATCGGTTTTCTCGTTTTCTCTCAATTCTCCGGAGGCCAACGCAGTCTCCTGCTCACGCCCGAAAAGCTCGAACCGGAATTTCAATGGGTTTTCCTCAAGGATCTGTAAAATCATGGTGAATGCCGGAGGTTCATTCCCTTTTATGAGGCTTTCCGGTAGGGAGTTCTCTTCATAAACTCGAAAAAACAAAGTTTGTTCCAGATTACTTTGAAATACCGACTGGACATAAAGTCCCTGCAAGTGATTCGCCGGATTCATGCGGATCACCACCGGCAGGGGTTTGAATTTAGGCCTCGTGATATCGAAATAATCGATTGGTCCTGCATCCAGGGAGACTGGGTACGAAACCCATGAAAAAAACAGGATCAAAATGATCAGACGGTGCATGTCCAATCCAAAAACAGGATGAAGAAAAGTTCGACTGGACGGGTCAGAACTGAAGATCGCGGGGGGTGAATTTAATTCCGAATTCGTAGATATGCCCAAGGTAGGAATATGGCAAGGATGGGAGAGATTGCAAGTTTTTCAACAGTCTTGATACAGAATGATCCAGTTCCGCATTCCCTGAAGATGTTTCAATCTTTGATTTCTGAATTCGTCCTTCTTTGTCTATCCGAATTCGGACCACCACGGTCAATTCACTTTCGGCTAGGTGGAGAGGGACCTCCCAATGTTGGGTAAAAAAATGATTCAGGTCCTGAAGATAAGCTTCTGATTCGAGGCTATCAAGTCTCATATTCTGTTGTTCTTTGTTCTCCTTTGTCGACAACCGAATCATACGGATTCCTGTCAACAGATCCCCAAGGGAACTGGATACCTTTTGGCCCTCTGAATTTTCGTCCCAGTCCGTCTGGCTTCGGAAACTTCTTGTGTCCTGTAAGACATCGTCAAGGCTAAAGACCGGTTTTGAGCTAATATCCGGGATCGTTATTTCCTCTAGTTGTGATGGACTGGATCCCGGTTCAAGCACACGTTCTGTTAATTCCTGATCAGGAATCATCACCGGTAAGGTTGTTCTCACGGTTTCCAGCGTGATTTGTTCTTCTCTGTTAGGAAGAGCATTAGCTTCAGTCTTTCCAGATTCAACCATGGTTTCGATCTCTCCTTCCGGGTTCTGAGTCTCGGCCGGCGGAATGATCACGGGTGGCAGTTCTTTCGGTTTTGCTTGGAACTCAGTTTTTCCTTCTTGCTGAGGGACCATTTCCTGTTTTTTTGAAACAGCAGAAATTGCCGAAGCCGATTGAGATTTTTCTGGGATTTCTGAGGGTGTAAGTGTCATTTCTCTTAAATCAAACCATTCGATTTGACTGGGAGGAGGATTCCTCCGATATTCACTGAAAATGATCAGCAACAGAATTCCGTGAAGTCCCAGGGAAAAAATGACTACAGCCGGATAACGCCATATCGGAAGTTGGAGCATCATGCTTCAGGCACCTCCTGTTCTTTGAAACCATGAGAGACGGGAAGAAAGATTTTGGAAAAAATAATCAGGTTCCATGAAAATCAGTTTTGCCCTGCGCTCGGATTCCCGGATCAGCACTTTATCTCCCGGGACCAGAGGCCCCTGACTTTGACCATCCGCAGCAAGGTGGATCTCCTTTTCCCGGGTGTTGGTTAAAATTTCCAACTCAACCCTGGAATCATGGGTGATCACTAAATGGCGTGCGCGAAAGTCATACTCATTCAAGCCGCTCAGGATCATACACCGTAGTTCCGGCATCACGATTGGTGAGCCAGCAGCAAGTAGATATCCGGTACTGCCGGTCGCCGTTCCAACAATGAAGCCGTCTCCTCTGATTTTCCGAATCGGATGACCATTGATGGTCAAAGCCATATTGACCAAACGGGTGGCCCCCTTGATCACCAACTCATTTACAGCATAGGCTGTTCCCTGAGGATGAAGGCACTCTAGAATCGAACGCTCACTGATAACAAAGCGGCCTTGCTGAATCCTCTCAAGGATCTTATCAAGGTCCTCAGGATTACCTGTGGTAAGAAATCCTACGGTTCCATAATTCACCGCAAGTACCGGGCAGTTGGGAAGGTGAATCAGCCCTGCTAATACGGTGCCGTCACCTCCTACCGTAAGAATTAAATCGATGTTTTCCTGAACCTCCGAAGAAGGCTTCAGGATGACCGGCTCCATTTGGTGGTTCTTCAGGCTATTGGAAATGCCTTCTAGAACCGATTTTCCCAAGTCAGGATTATGATAAATTCCAATCTTCTTGAAATCTGTCATCGATCTGAATATTTGAAAAAATGGACATCTGGTAAGTGCTTTTGCATCGTAAATAAAAATGAATCAGAAAGAATAATGTACCTTAATAA
>LNZD02000151.1 GCA_001469005.2 SAR324 cluster bacterium lautmerah10 | reverse complement strand
AGGCAGTCTCGATCCCGGTCTTGGGCTTCAGTTGGTGAGCAATGAAAAAAGAAGGGTGATCCAGGTCGAAGGAGGGGCTGCAGCATGGAAAACCCTGATTACCGCCGAAGATATCAGCGACATTCCCATGACAGGAGATGAACAGGATGCACTTGCCCGTATACGTCCCTTCTTTCACCCCGAACTTCTTCAATCTATCGGCACTCTGGGTGAGCCCAAGGAGGAATACGTTGCGCCGGTGAGTGCATCCCCACCACTTCTAGAAGAAGAGGAAGAGGAAGAAGAGGAAGAAGGCTGTTGAACTCCAATATTCTCTTCCAGAGGTTTAATGATGAATCACGCAGGGCATGACACTTCCGTTCAACATGACATCTTCATGGATGTCATCCATCTCAAATAGGGAGAACTCATGATGTTCCGTATTCTCAGCTTAGCCTTAATTTCAGGATTATTTTTTCTATTCCCGCTGCACGCGGAAATGACCCAAAAACCGGGCATGGCTAAGCTCTGCGTGAGTTGTCATCAGTCCGATTCAAACATGATGCGTGGTTTTCTTGAAAATATCGCTTTGAAATCAAAGACCCTGCAGATGGACTTGATGGGGCACAAGGAAGTGGTCAAATTCAACGACCACACCGAATTGAAAAACCTGAACTCCTTCAAGGAAATTCGCAGTTACAAAGGCAAGGGATTCCGGATTCATTATGTTGAAAAGCAGGGTGAGAAGCACGCAGTGCTGATCACACGTTTTGACATCCTTCGCACTATCAAACCCGAGGACAAACTTGATCATCAGGCTTTCAAGAATTACCGCCAGCAGGCGGGAGTGGTGGTTTATGACACGAGGGCTCCGGTCAAGTACCAGGAAGCTCATATACCCGGGGTTAAAATGCTGCCTGCACCTGCCTTTGACAAATTTGCAAAAAACCTCCCCGAAGACAAAATGACACCGGTGGTTTTCTATTGTGTCGGAGGTTGTCTAAGTCCCACCGCAACGATGCGTGCACGGGGTCTGGGCTACAAAAATGTAAAAATCTATACAGGGGGTTTCCCTGAATGGACACAAAAAGAATTTTCCGTAACAACTCCAGTCTGGCTGAAAAAAGCGGTTTCGGGAGATATTCCGCATGTGCTGGTTGACCTGAGACCAAAAGCTGAAATGGAACAAGGCTTCATCCTGGGAGCAGTTTCGATTCCATTTGCGGAACTTGCGTCACGCAAGGCGGAATTTCCAAAACAGAAAAATGCACCGATCGTTTTTTACGGGCCTGACCGGGAAAAAGCAGCCCGACTTGCGGTGTCCTGGGGCTTCAAGGCCGTTCGAATTTTTCCCCAAACATTTGATCAATGGCAAACAGCTAAAAATCCGGTAGGCCGGGGAGTCAACAGCAACCACATTAGTTACGTCCCTAAACCTAAACCCGGGACAGTAAGCAAGACTGATTTTGAAGCCATCATTGCAGGAAAAAATCCTTCTGCCTTGATCCTCGATGTGCGCAATCCGGATGAAGTCTCGGAAGGAAGATTTGCAATGTCCCGCAACATCCCGGTCGCGGAACTGATTCACAGGGTCAAGGAAATTCCCCAAGACCGTGAACTGGTCCTTCATTGTAAATCCGGGGTTCGTGCGGAGATGGCCCATAATCTCCTGAAAGATGCAGGAATCAAGAGTCGTTTTCTGAACCAGACCATTAAATTCAAAAAGGACGGCAGCTACAAAATTCTTTAACCGTGACTTCCACTCCTGCGGAAAATGAATTCCGCAGGTGTCTTCAATCATCAAAGGTTTTCAGAAATAGGTTTCATAACTTAAGAATCACAAACAAACAGCGAAGCAAAATCAAAAACAGGGCGCATAATGGAAAAGAACATCATCGTTCCCATTGATTTCAGTGATATCAGTAAAGATGTTGCTTTGTATGCTGACCAATGGGCTCAACGGACCAAGGGGAAGCTTCATTTCCTGTATGTCAGTCAGATGCCGGAAATGTCCTACTATCCCGCTCATTTTGAACAAGCGGATAAATTTGATGAAACCGAACAGATTGCCAGACTCGATGCCTTCCTGACTCCTCTTGATTTGAAGGCGGACCGGGAAATCTGCCATGAATACGGAACGCCTTATTATAAAATTCTGGATCTGGTGGAAAGGGAAAAAGCGGATCTGGTGATCATGGCAGCCCATTCGCACACGATGCTCGGCAGGCTTTTTATGGGAAGCAACACCGACTATGTTGTGCATCACATCCACTGCCCGCTTTACGTTTTTAAAAAACCGGAAAAGAAAACGGCAAAAATCATTCTGGTTCCTCTTGATTTCAGCAAGGCCAATCACATGTTAGTTGAAACAGGAATGGAATGGGCAGAACGCGAGAACGCTGAACTGCATTTTGTCCATGTCATGCAGCCGGTGGATTATTCCTATTACGGGGCTGAGTCCAGCTGGGGTGTGGGTAAGGCGGAATTGGTCCTGACAGAAGAACACGGACAGAAGGCCATCACCGAGTTCCTTTCCGGACATAAGATTAATGTGCCGTACAAATCCGTGGTGCTTTTTTCAAACTCTTCCTACTTGAGATTGCTTGAATATCAGCAGGACACCAACGCGATGCTGATCATGATCGCGGGGCATGACCATTCTGTCGCCGGAAGAATTTTTCTCGGAAGTAACACGGATTATTTGCTGCACCATGTAAACATTCCGATTTATGTTCATAAGGAGCCATGAATCAGAGAAAATGGAGCACTCTACTCTTTATAGACTGAACCGCATGCGGAGCTGAGACTTTCCTCGAAAAGGGGAAACTGGGTAGGATCCGGTTGCCGAAAGGATCATCAGAATTGTTGCCCTGCTGATGGTGATCCCAAAATCGTGACCGCCCGTTTCCCCCTCATTTTTATCCCCTCCTAAAAAACGTTTTCCAGCCAAAATTAGCTTAACAACCATCCTTTGGTTCACTTTGGAAACAAACCGAAGTTTTTTCCAGGGGGACCTACAGTCTGATCTGTACTACCTTAACGGGGTGATCCCATTTTTTTTATAAACGTAAATTTTCTTTAAACCTTAAATAAAATTTACAACTTCATTAGGAATGCTACATTTTCATAAAATCACTGAAGTTAGTTCCCCAATTGAGGAAGTCGCAGCACTTCACCGCAATCCTGAAATTTTGAAAGAACTGACCCCACCCTGGGCACCAGTGAATTTTCATAGAATTGACCCGCAAGCCGAAGGATCAGTGGTGGAAATGACTCTTTGGCTTGGAATGATCCCTGTTTTTTGGCGAGCCAAACATTTAAATGTTCACCCCATAACAGGTTTTTCGGATATTCAGGAAATCGGGCCATTTCAAAGATGGAAACATCAACATAATTTTCAAAAATTGGATGATGAAAAAACCTTGATTGAGGACCAGATCGAAGCGGAGTTCAAAACTGGTTGGCGCGGGATTGTCGGTAGATTAATATGGCTGGGTTTGCCTTCTTTGTTTGTTTATCGGCATTGGAAAACTAAGAAATTGTTATTTCAATCCAGTAAGAAAATGGCTTCAATTTCTCAATACATGACAGGATGACTAGAGCCATTATCGTGGGAGCAGGCGGAGGAGGACTAGCGGCAGCCCTGGAACTGGCTAACAGCGGATTCGATGTCACAGTGCTTGAAAGTCATATCTACGCGGGTGGATGCGCAGGCACATTTTATCACAAAAAATACCGGTTTGATGCAGGAGCCACCCTGGCAGGAGGATTCAAGGAAAATGGACCGATGGACATCATCGCAAATCGTTTTGATATCGACTGGAAAGGTAGAGTCGATGATATCGGTATAAAAGTTCATCTCAAAGGACATCCCTGCATCACACGCAGGATTGATGAAAAGGCCTGGGAAAAAGAAAGATTTGAGCAGTTTGGTAGATCTGGTGAAAAATTCTGGAAATGGCAGGAAAATACGGCAGACTTACTGTGGGACCTTGCCCTTCGCTATCCTCCTTGGCCGCCGAAAAAATTTAAGGATTTCCAGAATTTGTGGAATATAATCCAAGACACCGTTGGCTTTTCCGGAAAATCGGGGAATCTCCGAAAATTTCTTCATCTTGGACAGGACGCCTTTAGGCCACTGAGATACAAGCTTGAAGGGGTTTCAGAAAAAATGCGTCGATTCATCGACGCCCAGCTTCTGATTGCAGCACAAACTACCAGCATTCATGCCAATGCCCTCTACAGTGCTGCTGCGCTCGACCTAAGTCGCCAAGGAGTGATTCATCCTGAAGGCGGGATGGGAGGAATTTGCAATCAGATGGTGGAAAAACTTCGAGAAAAAAAAGCAAAAGTTCTATTCAAAAAAGAAATCAGCAAACTTATTTGGGACGGGAAACGCTTTCATGGAGTTGAAACTAAAAGGGGGGAAAGGTTTGAAGCAGATATCATTATCCTAAATCTAACGATGGGAAATGCAGCCAAGCTGATGGCGGATTCATCCTTTCGTTCTAAAACACTTCAAGCCTCTCCTCCCAAAGATGGTTGGGGAGCGTTCATGGTTTACGCAGGAGTGGATACTTCTGCAGTGAAACATCTCGAAGGTCTTCATCATCAGTTGGTAAATGATCAGCCTTTGGGGAACGGAAATAGTATTTTTCTCTCCATCTCTCCTGAATGGGATAAAACCCGTGCTCCGGAAAATCGAAGAGCAATTACTCTAAGTACACATACTTCGATGAAACAATGGTGGGATCTTTTTCAAAAAAATCCGGAAGCCTACGCAAAAGAAAAAGAAAATATGTGCGATAAAATGTTGGCAGCTACAGATTCCATTATACCGGGTTTCAGGGATTCCGCAGATTTGGTCATGACAGGGACCCCCATCACTTTCCAGAGATTTACCAAACGTTCACATGGATGGGTAGGTGGATACCCACAAACAAACCTCTTTCGAGCCCGATCTCCCTACCTTGCGCCAGGGCTAAGGATGGTTGGAGACAGCATCTTCCCTGGTCAGTCACTTGCAGCAGTATCTATGGGCGGGATGAGAGTTGGACGAGAAATATCCAATGAAATGAGCTAATCCAAGCATATTTTCAACCTTAATAGGTCCTGCCAATTAGGAACATTGAAATTAACAATTGGCATTCTTAAAGGTATCTGGTATATTATTTAGTTTGGCTTTTCTTACACTATTTAATTTTTAAGGAATTTCTCATTCCTGAAATTATGTTACTCCAGAAGATAGCCGAACCGACTCGATTCTACCATCAAGAATCATAATCAACATGCTTCCCGGCGGAACCAATATGATCGATTTTGACCACTCCATCTCGAACAGTTCTTCCCACGAATCCAATAATTTGAACAGTGATTTTATAGGATCCAAAAGATCCGAGGATTCTGAGGAAATTTTCAAAGATGATGAATTTGAAGATTCTGAATCCAAAGGAAACGATGAAGATGGAGATTGGGACGCTGAAAATGGCTCCAAAACTAATCTCGAACTGGATCTCACAGATGATTCTAAGCGTGTTTTGGATAGTGATGTTCTTCAGGTCTACTTCCAGAAGATGGGGAGTCATACCCTCCTGAACGCAGAACAGGAGAAGGAAGTTTCCAAGAGAATCGAGGACGGAGTGATGGAAATGAAGCGCGTCTTCTGCTTTTCACTTCCTGTCCAGGATTATCTCGGGAAATTGCTTCTGGATCTGAAAAACAACAAAGTCCGAGCTGTTCGTCTGATTGCAGGCCTTGATGAGGACGACAACCTGATTGAAGACGAAAACAAAGCTCAGAAAAAACTGATTACCAGCCTTGACCGCTATCAAAAAATTGCCGAACAGTTTCGGGGCTTTACTTCAAAAACAGGAAAAAAGGAACGGGAGAAAATCACAAAACAGTTGGAAAAGAATCTGCTGAAAATCAATTTTAATTCTGAACAGATTTCAGCGATGTATCGAAGCATGCAGGTCCGGCATCAGCAGATCCTGGAACTTCAACGTCAAATTGACGCGCTCTCCAAAAAAATTGATCCAGTCCAAATTAAGCAGCAACCCAAATTTTTTAGTTGGAGGGACACGGCTATCCAAAAAAGATGGTTCAATATTTCAAAAAAAATCGGTTCCCATCACAAAATCAAAGCGGTTACTGCAAGAAGGATTTACGAAAATTTCCGACTGAAGTCTTATCAAATGGAATTGCTGCAGGAAAAAATTGGAATTTCATTCGACGAATACCAGAAGCAGATCGAAACGATTCGAAGATCCGAAGTAATCGTTCAGAATGCCAAAAACCGTCTGACAGAAGCCAATCTGCGTTTGGTGATCAGCATTGCAAAAAGATTTATCAACCAGGGATTGGATTTTCTTGATCTGATTCAAGAAGGCAATATCGGTCTGATGCGTGCGGTGGAGAAATTTGAGTACCGGCGTGGATTTAAGTTTTCAACCTATGCTACCTGGTGGATTAGGCAATCCATCACACGTGCTATAACAGAAAAATCCAGGACGATCCGAATCCCAGTCCATATGGCAGAAACCATCAGTAAATTCAATCAGATGGCACGGACGCTTGCACGAGAACACAATCGTCCGCTGACGTTTGAGGAATTGGAAAAACACCTCGATATTTCATTGAATGGTGTCCGCGATGCCTTACAGGTCGGCAGAACTCCAGTCTCACTTGAAACTCCGGTAGGAGACCGTGAAGAAACCTACCTGAAAGAACTGGTCGCCGATCAAAAAACCCTTGATCCTTCCCTTGCTGCCACCAACACCCAGCGCGGTTCGATGATCGATAGGGCTCTGAATTCTTTAACAGAGAGGGAACAAAAAATCCTTCGGATGCGTTTTGGATTAGGTCATCAAAGGGAGCACACCCTGGAAGAAATCGGCGAAGTTTTCGACGTTACCCGAGAAAGAATTCGTCAGATTGAGACCAAAGCCCTTCAACGCTTGAGACACCCACTGAGAAGGGTTCTGATCGAATCCTTCTACGAGGTATAAAACTACCTCTCTATTCACTTCGCGTCACATTGCCCATGAATTTTTGGGCAATGTATCTTTTTTATCCGGGAAATTCTGCGATTTCTAACTGTTCTATTGAAAACAGTTAGAATTTTATCCTTTTAGCAAGTTTTAACAAAACTCAGGCTGAGCTTACAATCCGACTGGCGGCTTCCAGGGCACCGTCACCGTGAGGGATGTTGAGTGCTTTTAAACCCGCATCGATCACTGATAACATGCCAAGGGTCATGTGCGCATTGACATGCCCCATGTGTGCGACACGGAAGAAGCCATGATAAGCAGGATCGGATGGATCCGCCATACCCAATCCGATACCAAGGGTAACCCCTGCTTTGTGCTCGGTCCAACGCCTCAATTCCGTCGCGTGAGGGGGATCCATAGAAGCAGATGTGACTGAATGAGATCTTTGTTGAGGTTCCTTGATGTTAAGACGGATCGAACTCCCCTCTCCCCAAGACTCAAAAGCAGACCAAATCGCCTGGCTCAACTTGGCATGTCTCGCCCAAATTTGATCAAGGCCTTCCTCAAAAATCATGTTCAAGGCCTCTCGCAGACCAAAAAGATGATGTGTGGGGGCGGTACCATAAAAATACTCATAGAATACTTCAGGATTGATCCTTGGCAGAAAATCCCAGTATGGGGTCACTAGATCAGCCCTCTTACGAGCTTCGATCACCCGGTGATTGAAATACATGAAGCCCAGCCCAGGCGGGGTCATCAAACCTTTTTGGCTCCCTGCCACCATCAGGTCCACCCCCCAGGAATCCATCTCAAATCGGTCACAGGCCAGACTCGCCATGCAATCAACCATCAGCAAGGCAGGATGACCTGTAGAGCGAATGCATTCTGAAAGCGCTTCAATATCATTTCTGACTGAACTTGCCGTGTCGGTTTGAACCACCAGAACAGCCTGATAGCTTTTCTCATGATCGGCATTCAGTTTGTCCTCGACCTGATTGAGATCAATGGAAGAAGACTTCCCGAAATCGATGAGATCCACCTCAATTCCAAGACGTTCGGCCATGATGGCCCAGAAAACGACAAATCTCCCTGTAGCAAGAGCCAGAACCCGGTCACCCCGTGAAAGGGTGTTGGTAAGTGCAGCCTCCCAAGTACCATGACCGTTGGCAATATAGATCGCCACCTCTCCTGAGGTTTTGGCGACTTTTTTCAGATCCGGAATGATGCCATCCACCATTTCATGAAGTGCACCTTCATAAATGTTTGGAGCAGCCTGATGCATTGCCTGGAGGACACGATCCGGCATTACCGATGGTCCTGGAATGGCTAGATAGTGCCTACCGAATCCTAATGACATGGAAGTTTTTATAATAATTGAAGTGATTGGATTTATTGAAAGACTCTATCTCTGGAAGAATAAAGGCTCAATTCAAACATCAAAATTGTATGACATTGAATCTAAACGATGAGTCGTGAAAATAATTTATGTGACAAACAAGTAATATCAAATTTGAATGTTAAAAATTTTATTGGAGAGATTTGAGCTTCGTTTTTCGGACTTTGTATGTTCCGTCTTCCTGTTTTAAAAACCTCAATTCGTAATCAAGGCAATGAAGAAGATCTTCTGGTGAATGGGTCACATACAAAATTTGGGTCGGCGTTCCGCTGCCGATCAGGTCTATGACTTTCAGAATTTGATTTCTGTTGTGGGGATCAAGTCCCTGGCAGGGTTCATCGAGAATGAGCAGGGACGGAGATTTGACCATCGCCCGAGCAATCAGAATCATCCTTTGTTGGCCATAGGAGAGTTTGAGAAAGTCATTTTCTGCAAGATATTCGAGATTTAAAGTTTGCAGCCATTTACCAGCAATTGCTTTCTGCTCACCAGAAGCAGGACGATAGAGACCAATCGAATCAAAAAAACCGGAAAGGACGACTTTCAATGCACTGATCGGCTGTCGATAGCCTACCTGCAACTCTGCGGTAACCGTTCCGATTTTTTGCTTCAACTCCCAAATACTTTCACCCTCACCCCGAGGGGTGCCAAACACTCTGATTTGATTTGCATAAGCTTGAAGATGGTCTCCGGAAATCAGCGAAAGCAAGGTCGATTTCCCAGCTCCATTGGGGCCCAGGATTTTCCAGTTTGAGTTGAATTTAAGTTGGAATTTCTATTCTGAGACGTTGCATCAACTTTTTCCAAAAAGGAAGTGAGCTTTAAATCAGCACCATAGAGACTTCCATTATGGGCAATTTTCAGCATCGCTTCTCTTTTACCCTGGGCAAAGAGCTTCCCGTTTTTCAGGCAGAGGATGTGACTGATTTCAGGAACCAGCTCATTGAAACGGTGAGTGATCAGGATCAACGGTGTTCCCTTCTGAATAACAAGAGATATGAGCGAAGAAAACGACTGTAAGGAATCCTGGTCGAGCCCTTCAAAAGGTTCATCCAGTATCAGCAGTTCCGGATTTTGGAGAAGTGCTTGGACCAGCAGCGTTTTCCGCATTTCTCCATTGGAAAGCTTCTGAGCAGGGCGGTTCAGCAATGTCTCCAATCCGGATTCTTGGATCAGGTTCTGAGCTTCCTGTTTGAAATCAGTTTCTTCCTTAAAAGCCGATTCCGCTTTGAGCAGGTCACTGACCGTCAGAAGGTGTTCTTCAATTCCGCTGAAGGCTTCATAACGTTCTTTACGCGCTTCATGGGCTATGATTTTCTGCTGAACTTCGAAACTGACTTTGACAATGCCTTTCAGTCCGGATTTTAGACCGGACCGCAAAATTGATCCTTGAAAATAAGGAATCTGGTCGAGGATCAATCCTACCAGAGTCGATTTTCCGGCTCCATTGGGCCCAATCACCGCCCAGGACTCACCTTTTTGGAAACTCCAACTGAGGTCCTGTAAAACAACCCGGTCCCAGCGTCTGCTGGATACCTTTTCCAGGCTTAACAGGATCGATGACATTTTCGCAGGATGTATGGATTCAAAGAGTTGATGAGGCGTTCTGCTTCAGCCTTTTTTGACGCATCATTTTTCGAACCCTACGGTTTTTCTGGTAGTGATTCACCGCTTTATTGTGTTCGCGGAGGGAGCGGGAAAACTGACTGGTTCCGTCGCCGCGTGCCACAAAATAAAGAAACCTTTCATTGGCCGGATAAAGGGCACTTTGAATGGAATCAACCCCTGGACTGCAAATGGGGGTGGGAGGAAGTCCGTACCGTCGGTAAGTGTTGTACGCGGTCGGAGTGCGGAGGTCCTTTCGCGTCAAATTACCGTTGAAATCCTCCATCCCGTAGATCACGGTCGGATCGCTATCAAGACGCATACGGCGTTTGAGACGGTTGTGAAAGACGGATGCAATCAATGGCCGATCGGCGGAAGAACCTGTTTCCTTTTCAATGATCGAAGCCAGGATCAGGATCTGGTATTCCGTCATTCCGAGTTCCTCGGCGCGTATTTCAAACTCCCTGCTGTAGGCATTCCGGTAATGACGGATCATACTCTGAAGGATCCGTCTTTCGCTGTCGATTTTTGAGAAAAAATACGTTTCAGGAAACAGAAAGCCTTCAAGCGAAGGAGCTTCCTGGACACCGGTTTTTTGCAGCAAATCAGAATCCTTGAAAAGCGAAAGAAATACTTCGCGATCTCCCAGGTCCTTGTTCACCAGTCGTTCAACGATTTCTTCGAAATTCCATCCTTCAGGAATGGTAACTCGGTGGGTGATGCTTTTCCCACGGGTCAGATGCTGAAGAAGTTGCCAGGTATTCCAGTGATGCTGAAGTTCAAACTCTCCAGCGCGAATACGTGAAGCCACATTGAGATAAAGGGACAAATAACGGAAGAGTCTGGGTTGGTTGACCAATCCCAGTTCCTGAAGTTCTTTCTTCACCTGAGAATAGGGGGTCCCTCTGGGAATCAATAAAATCGAACTTCCTTCGGGATTAGGAGCAATCGGTTTTTCAAAAACCACATAGATGTAGGAACCAATGGCCCAGATTCCACCCACCAAGGCCAGAACCAGACCCACCACAAAGCTCTTAAACGGACTTCTCATCATTAACTACAGGGCTTTCTTTTCGGGGGAGGCATCCGGTTGAGCGGCCCTTTGAGTTGTACATCAATCCGATTCCCGCACTGATAAGACTTGAGAACCACTGCCAATGATCCAAGGCTTGAACTGATTTCAGGAGAAGGAACCAACTGGATTCGCATGTCGAGCAGGGAAGCTGGAGGATTTTTCGGATTCACCCTTAATATTCCTTCCATGGTTCCGGTCAGCATTCCCTTCAGGTTGATCTTTTGGATTTTCGTTACCGGTCCCAGGTCGAACATGAAATCGATGCTCTTAAATTCAACAGGAGGAAGTTCCAACTGGGGAAATAACATCGCCATCCCTATCAAGCGGATTTTTACACTTTCCAGATTGCCCTTGAAAAGACCTTCGGGAATTGAGGTTTTTGCTGTTCTGAGAGCATAAAGGTTGTTGACCTCTGTTTCCAAATCGAGCACTCCTGTGACCTCGGCATAAGATAATCCCGATAAGGCGGGAATCCTTTGAAGCTGGAGGTTACTGAATTTGGAAGAAAGCTGTTTTTCTAAAAAAAGGTCCGTTTTCAGCTCAAAATCACCTCCGTGACTTTCAGCCTTCAGCACGAAATTCTGTTTCATCAATGCAGGCAAAAACAGGAATTCAAGGTTTTCCATGACAAAGAGATCGCCCCGGGGAAGATACTTCCAACCCCCGGCACGTAACAGAGCCACTTCTGGGACATGTATTCCCTGCCATTTGAGTTGAACAGGACTAACTTGGAGAGGGACCCCGAAACGTCCCTTAGCCTGCTGCTCCAGCATATCTGCCAGACTGTCACCAGGGAAATTGTTCTTGAGTCCCCAAAAGACAATGACCGCTAAAAAAGGCACTGCCAGAAACAGGAGAAATAAACGTAGGATCCACTTCATGAGATTTATGAACTCAGTCTCTGATTCATAATTTCTAGAATATGTAAAAACTTGTATTTCACTGAATATCCTCTTTTCTCAATATTCTTTGGAAAATTCCTGCTGAGGATGGTCGCAGGTCACTTGGAATTCAATAAAATTACTTCACCGGAATTAAAAAAACCGGAGTTGTTTCAACTGCCAAGCTGCTTACGAACTTGAAAGCTTGCCCGAACCAATCGGTTCCCCGGGCTGATACTGATATTCAACTGTGAAAGCCGCAGCACCGGCCTGTGGTTTTCAAGCTGGTAGAGCATATCCATCAACTGGTCCAGTTTCAAACGGTCCAGCCTAACCTGGACTCCTTCGGTCTCCTCCTCCACTTGAGGGAGCACATTGAGTTGGAGGTTATCCTGGATAGCAAATGAGCGGGCAACATTCTCAATGAAGGAACTGAGAGGCTGCTTCATCACCGGAGCACTGGGTTCCTGCTGGAGCATTTCCCACTCCCTTGCCAGCAACTGAAGCTGCTCAAGCTGAAGCTTTTTTTCTTCCAGCCTGCTTGAAAGCTGCTTCTCGGTTTTTTGGTGATTTTGAAAGACGAGAAAGATCCCAAGTGCCGCTCCAACCAGCAGCATCAAGGCGATCAGGAGTTGTTCTCTGAGACTGAGGCTGCGCAAAAGCCTTTCTCCTCAAGCTTTTCAGCCCCGTGCTTCCAGGGGAAGAAAAGGCCTTTCGGAGGCTCCCGTGTAGATCTGGCGGGGGCGACCGATCTTGGGAGGACTCTGGCTCATCTCAACCCAATGGGCAATCCAGCCTGGCAACCGGCCAAGGGCGAAAAGTACCGTGAACATGTCAATTGGAAAACCCAGGGCTTTGTAGATGATTCCACTGTAGAAATCAACATTGGGATAAAGTTTTCGTTCTTTGAAAAAATCATCTTCAAGCGCGACCTGTTCCAGTTGTTTGGCTATGTCCAGCAATGGATCATGAAGTCCTACCTTTTCCAGAATCTGGTCACAATAATTTTTGATGATCAATGCACGCGGGTCGAAATTTTTATAAACCCTGTGCCCAAAACCCATCAGACGGAAACCGGAATCCTTGTCCTTTGCCATATCCACATATTTATCGATATTTCCACCGTCATTGTGGATCCTCATCAGCATTTCCAAAACTGCCTGATTTGCTCCTCCGTGTAATGGCCCCCAGAGCGCGGCAATGCCGGAAGCAATTGAGGCAAAGAGATTGGCCTGACTACTGCCCACCAGACGCACTGTTGAAGTGGAACAATTCTGTTCGTGATCGGCATGAAGGATGAAAAGCACATTGAGCGCTTTTACGAATTCTTCTGCCGGTTCGTAATCCACTGCCGGGACCTGAAACATCATACTCAGGAAATTCGCGCAGTAACTGAGATTATTGTCAGGATAAATAAACGGTTGTCCGATATTTTTCTTGAAGGCCCAGCCTGCAATCGTGGGCATCTTACCCATCAGCCTCCAGATTGCCAGATCCACCCCTTTCTGATCCGTGGCACTGAAATCCGGATAAAAGGTCGAGAGTGCGTTGACCACACTGGAAAGCATCGCCATCGGATGTGCCCCTTTGGGAAAAGCCTGGTAGATGTGGCGTAAATCCTCATGGAGCATCGTGTGCCTGGTAATGTTTCCTTCAAAATCTTCCAATTGCTCCGCATTCGGCAATTCTCCATGGATCAGGAGGTAACTGACCTCCAGGAAACTGGAGTTCTCCGCAAGCTGTTCAATCGGATACCCACGGTACCTGAGAATTCCCTCTTCACCGTTGAGAAAGGTGATGCCGCTTGTGCAGGCACCGGTATTGACATAGCCGGGATCCAGGGTGATTGTGCCTGTTTGGGATCTTAACTTCGAAATGTCAATTGCAGTTTCACCCTCCGATCCGGTGTAAAGAGGAAGGTCCGCTTTTCTGCCATTGATTTCAAAACTTAGCTGATTACTCATGAAAATATCTTGGAATATGGATGGTCCAGATGACTCCAGTAAAGGTCAGATCAACACATAAGTATGGTAAAATCCTGGAAAAGGGCAAGTTGTTCAGCCGCCAGTCTTTTTAACCCGTTACCCTGTAAATTTGGGGACCATCATTGATGAATGATGACATCGTCGTCATCCCTGAATGTTGATTTTGCTCTCATGCGTTCTTTCAGCCAATTTTTTGCCAACATCCTTGTGAAGGGAAACAACAACAAAAAACCTGCTACATCGGTAATAAATCCAGGGGTGATCAAAACCAGTCCGGCAATGGCAATCAGCAATGCATCCAGTAATTCTTCTCCGGGCATCCTTCCTTCCCGCATGGTTTCCTGGATACGGAACAAAGTCCGCAACCCCTCCATCCTGGCCAGATAAGCCCCCAGGATTCCTGTAAATATCACCAGCAGGATCGAAGTGATGGCACCAAAATTCTGACCGAGTTTGATCAGCAGATAGATCTCCACCAGTGGAATCAGGGTGAAAGCGAGGAAAAGTTTTAGGAGCATTTTTAGTAAAGGATTTTTCAGGATCAGATGTCTTCACTTTGCAGGAGCACATCCCCTTAGTCCAGTTGAAATCACTGAATTAGCTGATCAGCAAGCAATCCTCGGCCTGCTGGAAAAAGAAGCTTTGAACGAATCCACCGGATCTTGGAAAATTCAGTTTTCATCGAAATGGAAAGTTTCTCTTCCTTGACTAAGGAAAAATCATTGAATCTGCCTGAAATCAAGGATTACCCAGTAGACAAGCATCGTGATTGCTTTATGATAAATATGTATGAATTTGAATAATCAAATCAATGGAGGAAATATGAAATCCTGGTGGATCATTATTGTGGCTTTGTTTTTGGCAGGTTGGGCTCATGCCGCGGAGGGGCTTCAGCCTTATCTTTTGTTGGATGAAACCCGAGGAAATTCCAGGGTAAATCTGACTGAACTGAAGGAGGGTTTGGAGGAAGAAGGTTTTGTGGTCTTGGGAAGTTACGAACCTGCGGAAGATTCCCGGAGAAAAGTACTAAGCTTCACCCATCCCAAACTTTTGAAGGTTGTTTCAGGACTTCGCGAGACCGCCGGTTATTTCAGTGTATGGAGGATGGCTCTTACCGAGGCTGAAGCAGGAACAGAAATTTCGCTGCAAAATCCTGAGTATTGGGG
>LNZD02000150.1 GCA_001469005.2 SAR324 cluster bacterium lautmerah10 | reverse complement strand
ACTCTGGGCTGAACGCATCAATCCGTCCAAAACGATCCGTCCGGAAGCTTTCCAGGTCAAATCCTGTTTCCCCTTCCATGGCCAGATCTGCTATAGCCCTCCCAACGCCTCCGGATGCACCGATTCCGGAACCGCAGCAACCTGAGGCCACATAAAATCCTTCAACATCCGGAACGGACCCCAACACGAACTGACCATCGGGTGTATAGGCAGAAGGCCCGGCGACGTAATGCGCAATCTGGGAGGTCCCCATCCCCGGAAAAAACCTTGCCAGTTCGGATCCCTGTTCCTCAAGGACGTTCCATCCTTCAGGATCCTGACCAAACCTGAGTTCTGACAAGTCCTGTGGAAGTTGCCGGGGGTCATGATTCAAACTGACTCTGTCACGGAGTCCGAAAAGAAGTCCCCCCATCTCGGTCCGGGCATAGGCATTGGCATCAGGTAAAATGACATAAGGTTGCGGTTGCTTGAATTCAGGCGCTTTTGAAGTTATCCAGTAGTGGCTCCGCACCGGTGCCATGGGCAAGTGCCAGCCTGCCTCAAGGGCAACCAAACCCGCCCAAGGCCCTGCTGCATCGATGACACATCCTGCTGATATTTTACCCTGCGGGGTTTGAACTCCGGTGATCCGGTTTCCAGAGTTTTGAAGTGCTGTTACTTCTATCCCGGTTTTCAATAATGCGCCATGTTTTCTGGCGGCCCTTGCATAAAACTGGGTGAACAGGTATGGATCGATGTAACCGTCATCCGGAAGCAAAGCAAACTTTCCGGCTGATGCCCCATCCAACCAGGGAACCATTTCCTCTGCATCGGCTCTGTCAATCCATTGGAATTTTTGACGATGTTCAATGGCATGCCTTTCGAGAGTCTCCAAATGCATAATATTGGCTTCTGATTTAGCAACCAGAAGTCCACCGGCCTGATGCCATTGAAGGGTTTCTTCCAATTCCTCTCCAAGCAATGAAATCGCCTCTATGGTCAAGGTTTTGAGAGGAGTTTGTCCTTTCTTCAGGTTAAGATTCCTGATCAATCCTGCAGCACGAGGGGTTGTCGCAGTTGCAAGTTCCCTCCGCTCGAGCAGCAGCACAATTCCGGAAGATCTTCTTGCGAGATTCCATGCGATGGAACATCCGAAGATGCCTCCCCCGATGATCAGGAAATCAGGATTGCCCAATGAAGATTTCATCCCTGTGTCGTCTAAAAATTCAAACCCGGATCATTGATCATCTTCTATCCTCTTGCAAAATTCATTTGCTTGTAGACCAGTTGGGAATAAAGTCCGTTCTTCTTCAATAACTGCTCGTGGTTCCCTGACTCCTTAATGCTTCCGCCATCGAGAACGATAATGTTGTCAGCATTTCGAATGGTTGAAAGCCGGTGTGCAATGATGATGGTGGTGCGGTCTTCTTTGAGTTTGTCCAGGGCGCCACGTACTTCACTTTCGCTCAAAGCATCTAAATGAGAGGTGGCTTCATCAAGAATTAAAATCGGTGCATCTTTCAGAAAGGCTCTTGCGATGGCAACCCTTTGCCTTTGGCCCCCGGAAAGACTGGTTCCTCTTTCTCCAACTTTGGTATCAAACCCCTGCGGCAGGGTTTCGACAAGTTCCGTCAAAGATGCCATTTGAATGGCCTTTTTCATTTCCGGGTAGCCTGCATCTGGTTTTGCGATAAGGATGTTTTCTTTGAGGGTGCTGTTAAAAAGGTAGGTATCCTGAGCGACGAGAGCGATTTTTGAGCGGAGTGCTTCAAGTCCGTATTCTCTGATATCATTTCCTGAAAGCAGGATGGTTCCCTCGGAAGGATCCCAAAAACGCATCAGCAGTTGCGCCAGGGTTGTCTTTCCTGCCCCGGAAGGTCCGACCAATGCAACCGTTTGTCCACCTTGAATGGTAAAACTCACACTTTCCAGAACCTTCTGAGATCTCCCCGGGTAATGAAAACCGACATTGGAAATTGACAACTCTGATGCCGTTTCACTGGATATTTTACGCGGGCCGTCTTTGATGGTCACTGGTTCATGCTCCAGTGCATAAATCCTCCGTGTTGAACCAAGGGTGTCTGCCAATTGCCTGCCGACCTGAGCAATTTCAGAAACAGGAAGAAATGCAGCCATCGCCAGGATTGTTAACAGAGGAAGGATGGCCTGATCGAGCGAATGATTTCCTGTCAAAATGGCTCCGGTAGTAACGACTGCCAAACCGCCGAGGCCTGTAAAAACTTCGAGCAGGGATTTTTGAAGGGTCAGTTTTGAAAAGAAAGGCAGGCGGAGTTGGATGTGGTTTTCACCGAGTTTGCCAAAATCTTCACGCCGATTTTTTTCCTGTTGGAAGGCGACGACCTCAGCAAGCCCTTGGATGGTATCAATCGCATGGGCCGCCAATTCTCCTGCGGCTTCTCTTGATTTGGAACCAAGGTCATCCACACTTCTGCGCATCAAAAAAGGACTGAGTCCTACAAAAATTAAAAACGGGATGAAGGCAAGAGCAACCCAGGGATGGGTCATTGTCAGGAAAATGACAACCACCAAAGGGACAAGCACCGAAACAAATGCAGGAGCAACTGTGTGGGCGAAAAAATACTCTACAAGCTCAACATCCTGAGTGACGATTCCCATTAAATCTCCAGTTCTCCTTCGCACCAAATATGCTGGTGCAATTTGATCTAGTTTCCTGAAGACCTGTATTCTCATCTCTGCAAGAAGCCTGAACGCCATATCATGGGCAACCCATGATTCCAGCCAGTGAAGGATCCCTGAAACGGAAGCAATTATGATCAGGAAAATCAGATAATCATCAAAAGGAGTCTGGTTCTTTAAAGCCATAACGATCAATGCACTAAAAACCCCTACCCCGATAAACGCTATGACTCTCAACACTCCAAACAAAAAAGTCATGATCAGCCTTCTTTTCCAAGGCATGATATGACTCATCAATGCCTTACATACCTGCACCCAGTTAAGTCCTTCAGCTTTGACGATGCCCTCTGTTTCAGCATTTATCTGTTGATCCAAAGGATCATTTAAAGGTCTCTCCGTTTGGCTGTTTGCAGGGGAAATTTCTTTGAGAGGTTGGTGGGTGCTTTCCTTCGCTTGCTGAGACATTAGTTGGGAATAGAGTCCCCCTTTTTCCATAAGGGCTGTATGGGTTCCATTTTCAATGACTTTGCCCTGGTCCAAGACGAGAATATTGTCACAGGAAATGATACTGGAGAGACGATGGGCCAGAATCAGGGTGGTCTTGCCTTTCATCAATTCATTCAGTGCTTCCTGAATGATGGCCTCATTTTCTGCATCAACCGCAGAGAGGGCTTCGTCAAGAATCAGAATTTTGGAGTCACGAAGAATCGCCCTGGCGATGGCAACCCTTTGGCGTTGTCCTCCAGAGAGTTTGATCCCTTTTTCTCCTACTAATGTTTCATAAGTGTCCGGAAGGGATTTGATGAAATCGTGGATATTCGCAGATTTGGCGGCTTCAACGATTTCTTTGTCGGATGCTTCAGGGTTTCCAAAACGGATATTTTCCCGAACCGTTCCATGAAAAAGAAAAGTATCCTGACTGACGACCGAAATCTCTTTTCTGATTTGTTCGAGTCTTAAACCCTTTAGATTATGACCGCCAATGGAGATCGAACCCTTTTCGGGGTCATAAAACCGAAGAAGAAGTTTGGCGATGGTTGTCTTTCCGGAACCGCTCTCACCGACCACCCCGACCTTTTCACCCGGCTGGATTGAAAAATGGAGATTTTCATGAACAGATTTGTGATGGTCCAAATAGCCGAAGGATACCGAATCAAAAGTTATGGAAGGAATAAGTGTATCTCTTTTTTCAGCAGAGGGATCCTCATCGATAGGAGGTGTTGCCTCAAGAATCTTATAAATTCCCTGGGCGGCAGATTGGCCCACCATGCCTTGATGGAGGATTGCACGTAAATCCCTCATGGGACGGAAAATTTCAACACCCATCATCAGGATGATGAGAAGCGCAGAGAGTTCCATCTGATCCGTTGCCACCCGATGGGCCCCCAGTCCTAAACTGACCGCGGCACCGAGTGCGATGGAAGTATCAGTGATTCCTCTTGAAAGCGAATTGGTAGCAAGAACCCACATCGTAGAACGAAACAGATCTCTCGCTTTTTTCGTTAAAAATGCTGCCCTTGCACCACTCTGTCCAAAGGACTTCAATGTAGCGAGTCCCTGCACTGCATCCAAAAACTCGGATGCAAATGTTGCATAAGCTTTTTGACGCTCCTGAGATTTCTTTAAGTCAAATTTATGCCAAAGTGACGGTGCCAGCAGGGCAATCATTGCAGCAATGAAAAGGGTCAATGCAACCGGCAGATCCAGGAAGGCGACAAAAGCAAAAATCAGAAGTGGGGTGATTGCCGAAATCAGAAGCTGAGGAAGGTATTCTCCGAAATAGGTTTCCAACTGTTCTATGCCGTCAACCATCGAAAGCACCAACTCTCCGGAACGTTGTCTGCCTGCATATCCTGGCCCCAGTTCAACAATCTTGTCATAAAGGTTTTGCCGCAAGGTCATCTGGACCATGGCTGCGGTATGATGAGCCACCATGATCCTCCAGTGCTCGAAAAGGCCTCTGAGGATAATCGAGCCCCCGGTTAAAGCAATCGGTGTAACCAGTCCTGAAAGATTTTGCCCCTGGAAAATCAAACCAATGACCCATCCGAGCAGTGCCAGTCTTGCGACTCCCAGGATGGTAGAAAGCATTCCGATGAAAACAGCAAAAACGATTCTATGCCGAACGCCCTTCGTAAATTGCCATAGTCTTAATTCAAAATGCATGGTTTGATTCTGGTTCTTGTGTGCTTAACAAATCGAAACTGTAACTAGGTTTTTTAGAAAATTGATCAATTCATTCTGGTTTTAAAATTCCTCATTTATCTGCACACCAATTCATCCTTTTTCGTGGTCCAGTAAACTTAAATTCAAGTCAATTCTTTAATGGAGTGTACTCATGCACTCAAACGAACAGGAGCTCCATTTTCGATCCCTTCAGGAAAAAATAATCTTTCCTGAAAAAGCTTTGGTGAATCGACAACACACAATAGTAAATCCAACTGCTTTTTTTCTTTAAGGACCTTTCAAAAAGCCGGACCAAAAAGTGGAGGTTGGACAAGACCTTAATGACTGGGATTCAGGAAAACAAACAGATTTGTTTGAAAATGAAAAATCCTGAACCTGTCAAAGAGGATGGGTGACCTGACAGGTTGCTTCTTTCCCGTTATAAAAAACGGCGTAATTCTATTCGGTGCCGAAGCGGAAAAGGGTTTTCTGGGAATAGTGCTGTCCAGGGCGCAGGACAGGTGATGGGAATTGAGGCTTATTCGGTGAATCCGGAAAGTTTTGGGTTTCCAGGCAGAAACCGAAACGTTTTTGGTAAATCTGATCTGCTTTACCGGGCAGGGCATCGGGGAGCATGTTGCCACTGTAGAACTGGATCCCGGGCTGGGTGGTCAACACCTCCATCACCCGCCCTGAGTGCTTCTCAATAACCCGTGCTGCAGGACGCAGGCTGCCTGGTGCTCCCCTGACAACAAAATTGTGATCGAAACCACCTCCGTGCGAAATCTGCTCGTCCTCCGCATCGATCAAGGCACCGATGGCAGTCGGTTGACGCAGGTCCATGGGAGAATCGTCCACCAGTCGTATTTCACCGGTGGGAATCAGGGTTTCATCAATCGGCGTGAAGAAATCCGCATGGAGTTGGATGTGGTGATCAAGAATGTTTCCTCCTCCCGCCAAATTGAAATAGGCATGGTTGGTCAGATTGAGGATCGTCGGTTTGTCAGTCACAGCACGATAATCGATGGACAACTCCGTACCCTGCAGAGTGTAGACGACCTGGACACTGAGTGTCCCGGGATAGTCTTCCTCACCATCCCAACTGACATAGGCCAGACCTAAGCCACAGACTTGTTCATCCTGAAAAACTTCAGAATGCCAGACTTTCTTATCAAAACCCTGGATTCCTCCGTGCAGGTGGTTCTCCCCGTTGTTCTGAGCGAGTTGAATTTCGTTCCCGTCCAGTGAAAATCGGGCTTTGCCGATCCGATTGGCAAAGCGTCCCACCAATGCGCCGAAAAAAGGGTGACGTCCCAGGTAAGGCTCCAGGGTGTCGAACCCGAGGGTGATGTCGGCCTGCTTCCCATTTCGATCAGGAACCTCAATGGCCCGGATGATCCCCCCGTAATTCATCACCTCGATTTTCATTCCATCATCGTTGGCAAGCGTGTAAAGAATTACTTCCCGGCCTTCACTGGTAACGCCAAAAGATCTTTGAGAAATGGGCATGTTTTGAGTCGTAAGAGAAATTACCCTAAATTATTATCTTTAGAAAAAAATGATTCAACCCTCTTTAGGAGGAATGAGCACAAAATTCCCGACGAACTGTTTGCGCAGGAATGCTTTCTGGGCTTCTGCGATGTCTTCGAGGAGGAAGGTTTGGGCGAGCAGGGGACGGATTCGGTTTTGCTCGATACAGGAGACAAGGGTTGGGAAAACGGGCTCATCCCAGGCGGTGCAGCCGATCAGTTGGAGGTCCTTGAGGTAGAAGGTCCGGGTATCGAAGGAAACGATCGGGCCCCCGATGGCACCGGCAGAAACGTAGCGTCCGCCCCGTTTCAGGAGTTTGAGTAATTGCTGGAAGGGAGGACCCGCGACGAGATCGATTACAACGTCCACCGATTTTTCCTCCAGGTTTCCGAGCAAATCCTGATCCCGTCCGATGACCCGATCGGCTCCGATTTCCAGCATCTGCTGCTTTTTGGAAGAAGCCGCGACAGCAATCACTTCGGCCCTTCGCCATTTCACCAATTGAAGCGCGGCTGAACCTACCCCTCCGGAAGCACCCGTGATCAGTACCCGTTCTCCGGAAGTGATCCCGGAGCGCTGGATCATGTTTTCCGCGGTTCCGTAGGCACAGGGAATGGTGGCCAGCTCGGCATCGCTCCAGTCGCATTCGAGAACAAAAACTTCGGTTTGGGGGACTTTGACATACTGGGCGAAGGCGCCGTCGAAATCGGAACCCATCCAGAGGTTTTCCATCGATTCAAATCCCTCCGGCCTGATGCAGGAACGGACGAGGACCCGTTTCCCGAGAAGCTCCGGGTCTCCGCCCGGACCGATTTCAGCCACTCTTCCGCAGCAGTCGGTCCCCTGAATGAAAGGGAACGGGGTGGTTTCGTTCCAGCCACCATCGATTCGGACCTCCGCCTCCCGGACCTCTGATGTTGCCGTATCCGAGGTGGCTCTGGTCACCGAGTCGGAGTACCAGCCGACACGGGTATTGATTTCGGTGTTGTTCATCCCGGCAGCCAGAACCCGGAGCAACACCTCACCTGCTCCAGGCCTGGGACGTTTCACTTCACGGCAGTGCAGTTTTTCGAACCCTCCGTTGCCTGCGGTGACCACCGCCTTCATCGTCTTTTCCCCCGGAACCGGATCAAAACGGTCATTGCATGGTGCGGGATTCCAGGTCATTCCTGCTCCTTTTTCAAAATCTTTTTGGACATGATGGTATTCATCGGCTCAGCCAAAGGAATTCCGCAAGATCGATAAAAAAACCAATTCCATGGAAAGGAGGATTCAGTTCACAACGAAATATCCAAAAATAATAACTGATTTTTTGAATCACCCGTCAGAGAAAATCCGGCAACTGTTTTCAATTACTTTCAATCTTTGAGGGAGGAACTTCAAGACTCCCCGTTGAAACTCTGGGATCTTCAGAATGAAGAAATCCGCAAATTGTTGAGAAAACTAACAAAAGGGAAAACGGTTAAAACTTCAAAAACCAATGTGGAACCAGCAAACTCCGTCGAACTCCGGATCATTCTGCCGAAGCGAGCAAAAGCCTGACATCCTGAACCAGGTCTTCGAGAGCCCAACGGGTCTGGTAGCGTCCGCGGTAACGCCCGAAATGATCCAGCAGGAAGACCGCATCGGTGTGGGCCATGGAATAACCGGCTGATGACTCCGTGTATTCCCGGAAATACTTCACACGGTAGAGGCGGGCGGTTTCCTTGGTTTCCAACTCACTCCCGCGGAGTCCCAGGAAGGACGGATGAAAGAAAGGCAGGTAATCGTTCAGTCTCTCCAGGGTATCCCTTTCCGGATCAACGCTGATGAAGAGCACCTGCACCCGGTCCTTTTGGGTTTCAAGGCGGTGCATCAGCAGTTTGAGATGACTCAGGGTGGCAGGGCAGATGTCGGGACAGGTGGTGTAGGCAAAAGAGAGAAGTACGATTTTCCCGCGGAAATCCTTCAACCCCACAGGTTCTCCATGATGTCCATTGAGGATAAAATCTCCGCCCAGATCATGTCGTACCCGAAGGCGTTGGGTTTGGGCGGAAATGAGGGAATGACATCCAAGCAACAGAACCATGACCAACATGAACCTTCTGCCTATCCCGCGGGAAATCATTTTTTCTCCCTATCAATGAGAACCATCCGATCCAGGATTCCCCGTTTCACCACGAAGAAAAAAACAAAACCCATCAGGGCCAGAGAAACAAAGAGAAGGACAAACATTTCCAGAACAAGCCTCACGGCATCCGCCTCATGCCCGGAAAGGTCAAAAATGATCTCAGACGCTCCCAAAACTTCACCGGCTGCGATTTTGGAACCGTCCACCGACTCATGACATTCCTGACAACGATGATCTGAGATGAAGGGAGCAACGAAGCGGAAATGGGTCCGGTCGGTCCAGTCGTCGCGGCTTTTCCCGGTTGCCAAAACCTGACGGATCAGTTCATCGGTGGCTTGTTCATCTTCCCGGACGCCATGCTGTTTTTCCACATGGCTGCTTCGAATCATACGGAACTGAAACTGGTATTTCTTCTGGAATTCACGGATCAATCCCCGGATGTTATTCGATTCTCCTGTGGAAATCATGGTGGAAAGCAGGCCGCTGCGGATCAATTTTGAAACCTCACGGGCATTCTGACGGGCTTCGTAAACGTCCCGCGTATAAAGCCGATAAGGGAGAAGCAATAACAGCAGGACCAGGAAAAAGAGGGTCACCCCGGCAAAGGTCCAGAAAATCCGCTTTTGAATGATGCGGTTGAGTTGTTGTTCTTGCATGATCCTCCCTAAATCAGTTTGTCCAGGTATCGGACGTGGTACTGCAGAGCGGCGTCCTGACAGGCATCGATACAGAGACCGCACCGGGTGCAGTCTCCGGAGATGACGTACTCCGACTTGCCCTGGTTGACCGTATCTTTGAG
>LNZD02000149.1 GCA_001469005.2 SAR324 cluster bacterium lautmerah10 | reverse complement strand
CCTCATAAATCCAATGTCATTCCATACCTTGACAACCTTGACCCCCTGGCGGTAACCATCGGTGCCGTCAACACCATCGTCAACCAAAATGGTAGCCTGCGTGGGACCAGCACCGACTTTGCAGGTTTTTTAAGGTCCCTCAAGGAAAATAATGTTGAACCTGAAGGTCTTGAAATCGTGGTGCTTGGAGCAGGTGGATCGGCAAGGGCTTTGCTCGCTGGACTGGCCGATGCAAAAGCCAAATCGATACGAGTTTGGAACCGGACTGCATCTCGTGCCCATTCCTTGGTTGAAGAGATCAAACCGGTTTTCCCAAATTGTATGATTGAACATATTCATAGCGATGGCTTAAACGACTTGGATTGCGACCTGCTGGTCAACACGACCAGTGCCGGCATGCAAGAGCAGGAATCCCCCTTCGACCTCAACCATGCCAACCGAATCGGGCATGTTGCCGACATCATCTATAATCCACCGAAGACACCTTTGCTGAAACAAGCCGAACAACTTGGCATTCCAAACCACAATGGTCTCGGGATGTTACTATATTATATACTATGCGTTTATTCGTAGAATACAAAAAGAAAAGAAACAGACACACGTTAAGAACAAACTTATAGAAAAACAACAAGACCACCTCGTTGAAACGCCTCAGGACTCGGAAGAAACAGAAAAGCAAAGTGTTCTAACCGTCAGCCAGTTGACCCGGAAAATCCGACTCTCACTGGAAAATAAATTCCGGGGACTGACCGTGGAAGGGGAGTTATCCAATTTCCACCGTGCCCCCTCCGGACACTGGTATTTCACCCTTAAAGATGAAGAATCCCAGATCCGCGGGGTGATGTTTCGTCCTTCTACCTCCTCCGTCCGATTCCGTCCTGAAGACGGACTGGAAGTCACACTCCGGGGACACCTCACCGTTTACAGCCCCCGTGGGGAATATCAACTCAATGTTTCTTCCATGGAACCCAAGGGAATTGGCGCCCTTCAACTCGCCTTTGAACAACTCAAAAAACGCCTTCATTCGGAAGGACTCTTTGAACAGGAGCACAAAAGAAGCATTCCCAAGCTTCCACGTTGCATCGGGTTGGTTACTTCACCAAGGGGAGCGGCAATTCATGACCTGTTGAGTGTTCTCAACCGGCGTTTTCCAGGCATCCCGGTTTTACTTTTTCCGGCGATGGTCCAGGGAGAACACGCCCCAAATGAACTGATCGAGGGTGTTCAGGCATTAAATCACCTTCAACATCAGCATAAGATTGATGTCATCATTGTGGGTAGAGGAGGAGGCTCTCTTGAGGATCTGTGGGCCTTCAACGACGAAAATCTTGCACGATGCATTCACCATTCAAACATCCCAGTGATCTCGGCAGTGGGGCATGAAACGGATTTCACCATTGCTGATTTTGTATCTGATTTGCGGGCACCGACTCCTTCCGCAGCCATGGAACTGGCAGTTCCAGATAAGGCAGAACTTCAAGAAGCCCTGGACCTTAGATACCGATCTTTAAGGAGGATGATGATGGAGTACACAGACACCAAGCATGAACGAACCAGTCAGCTTAGAAGTCGGCTTTCCTCACCGCGCCAAGCAATTCAGCAACATTTCCAAAAAGCTGATAATCTTTCTCAACTGCTTAAAGAGCGTTTTCGTAGTTCGATGAATCAAAAGCATAACCACAGCCTTTTAATGCACCAAAGACTTCGTTTACTCAATCCTCAAAAATTATTGGGGATGCACCAAAAAAACATTGAACTACTCAGTTCCAGACTGCCAGCCTCGATTGAAAATCTGATTCAACACCGCAGAGAAATCTTTCATTCTCAGGCATCCCTGCTTGAATCCCTCAGTCCCTTAGCGGTTCTCCACCGCGGATTCAGCCTAAATCAAAAAGAAGACGGAAGTCTGCTTAAATCGGTTGAAGATGTGGAAACCGGAGAAGCCGTTGAAATCAGGCTTGAGGATGGGGAATTGAAAACGAAGGTTTTGGAGAAAAAAAAGAAATCCCAGAAAAATTGAACCAATCAGCTTTCCTGATTTTTTGTTTGAATCACATTTTAAAAAAGATGCACAACTGGGTTTGTAATCCCAATCAACTGGTTGCTGGTCGATGATGGTGTTTTGTTCTTCCAGTTTGATGACAAAGGTCCTGGAACTGACCGTGGAAGACCCCGAAGTTTTCTTTTTCTCTTGATCAGGTTGAATCCATTCCGGCATGGGTGGAATCGCCAAGAGTGTCCCGGAAAATAATATTAGCAATAACAGAGAAATCCATTTCATCTGTGATCCTTTGTTGAGGTCGCCTTTCTATGGAATCCTAAATTGGATCCCAATACCCCCTACATTTACTGAGGTCCTTTCGGAAAATTATTCAAGGACTCATCAATCAAAGTGTAGGGAAGTTGACGACATGTCCAGACGTTGAAATTCGGCTGGACAAAACTCGCATCTTCCAAACTTCCTATGTATACGGACTTAATACCTGGCCGACCAGAGTTACTGCCAAATACGGTTGAACCGCATTTAGGACAAAACTCCTTGGTCATGGTATTCCCGCTTTCAGACTGATGCTGGAAAGCCTGGGGACTCCCAGAATGCAGAGTGAATTGTTCTTCTTTAAAAAAAGCGATGGTCGCAAAACTGGCACCAAGTGCCTTTTTGCAGTCAAGACAATGACAATGTCCCTGTCTCGCGGGTGTTCCTTCGACACTGTAGGTGATGTCACCACAAAGACACCGTCCTGAACGTGATTCCATGTTTTTCCTTGTTTTGGTTTTTTCTGAACATATCCTGATTTCACCAAAAATCAAAGTTCTAAGTTTGAACTTTCTTTCTTAAGAATTCATTGAATTTTTCAATGCTTGTGATCGGACTGAATCGAAAATCATCCATTGCTTGAGATCGACGGCTTCGGTATTCTAGTTTTCAAACTCCCTCGTGGTTTTTGACATGGGTTAAAATATGGATTGGGATGAAAGAAAAATCAGGAATCTACCAGCAGATTTATGAAGTGGTCCGCCTGATTCCAGAAGGTAAGGTCACAACTTATGGTACGATTGGACGCATTGTGGGGTGTTCTGCGCGCCAGGTCGGTTATGCAATGGCATCCTCCCCGCCCAAACAGGGGATTCCCTGGCAAAGGGTCGTCAACCGTCAGGGATGCATCAGTCTTCGAAGTCATGGTTCTCCTGACCCAAGACAAAGAATCCTGTTGGAAGAAGAAGGCATTGACTTCGATCACAAAGGGCGTATTGACCTCAATCGGTTCCTATGGCAGGAAGTTGAATAAAACTCGTATTCAAGATCAGGGAATTTCATGCAAACCAGTCGAGTTATTCATAGCGTCAGTTGTCATGCAGAAGGAGAAGTTGGAGATGTTATCGTCGGAGGGGTAAATCCTCCGCCTGGTAAGAGCATCTGGGAACAATCGCGTTGGATTGCAGAAGATCAGGAGCTAAGAAGTTTCATGCTCCATGAACCGCGTGGAGGCGTATTTCGGCATGTGAATCTTCTGGTCCCTCCTGTTCATCCCGATGCTGATATTGGATGGATCATTATGGAACCGGAAGACACTCCGCCGATGTCAGGATCAAATTCCATCTGTGTCAGCACTGTAATCCTTGAAACCGGGATCATCCCGATGCGCGAACCCGAGACTCACCTAGTTCTGGAAGCTCCGGGAGGATTGGTGCGGGTCAAGGCCGTTTGCAAAGGACAAAAATTCATTTCCGTAGAAACCCACAACCTGCCTTCTTTTGTCGATCGCCTTGATGCACCCTTGGAAATTGAAGGCTATGGAACGCTTCAAGTGGACACCGCCTATGGAGGAGATAGTTTTGTGATCCTTGATGCAACTCAGTTAGGATTCCATATCGTTCCGGATGAAGCCAGGGACTTGGCAGAACTTGGCTCAAGAATTACTGCTGCTGCGAATCATCAACTGGGCTTCACCCATCCTGAACAAAAGGATTGGGACCACCTGTCCTTCTGTATGTTTACCCTGCCATTGAAAAAAGAAAAAGATGCTCTGGTAGGCAGGAACACCGTTTCCATCCAGCCCGGAAAACTGGACCGTTCACCTTGTGGTACAGGTTGTTCAGCAAGGATGGCGGTGCTTCACGCCAAAGGAGAACTCAAAACCGGAGAATCTTTTATCGGAGAATCGGTCATCGATTCCCGCTTTCACTGCAGAATTGAAAAGGAACTCAAACTGAAAAACGGGAAACCTGCGATCGTTCCATCACTTCGTGGACAGGCCTGGATTACCGGGACCCACCAACATACCCTGGATCCGACAGATCCTTGGCCCAGAGGATACAAAATTTCTGATACCTGGCCCAAAAAGTTTGAATAACGTGGAACCTCAGATCAGGAATGACCTATTTCCAGATTATTTCCTGCTTTATCTTCTCCCCTCAGAAGCCAAAGCGGTCTTTCCGAGTAATTGACCAGATAGCCTGAATCCTTTCCTGTCTCTTTCAACTCACGATTGAAATGACTCGTGGCGGGCATGTAACGGATGGCGACACCGGCCCTTCTTTTCCCTGAAATGTTGGGAGAAGAACCATGAATCAGGTGGACATCATGAAGTGAAAATGAACCAGGATCGAGTTCAAGGGAACAGTTTTTTCCCAGATCGACACGTTCATCATCAACCATTTGGTTCAAAACCAATTTTTCCCTTTGATCCTTTCGATGCCTGAAAGAAACTGATTCTTTATGGGATCCTGGAATAACTTTCATGCATCCATTATCCTTTCATCGATGGCCACCCAGGCTGTTCAGGTTGCCAGGGGTCTAATCGGCCAGTAGTTCCCATCCTGATGCATCGGCACCTCCATCCCGTCTCCACCAGGTTTGCAGAAGAGTTGACACCCCCAGAGGATGATATCAGGACCAATCAACTGTTCCACACAGTCAAGGATCTTGGAATGATTCGCCAATTCAAAAAAAGCTCGATCTCCCCGGACTCCTTCATCATTCAGTCGATCAATATGAACACTGATCAGTTGCTCAGGTCGAATCCCTGAATTGGCTTCAAGCACTCTATCGACAGCATGCTTCAACTCTTCAATTTCAGATCCTTCCAGAGTCAATTGGGGAATCAGAAATCCTTCATCGTGATAATGGTTGATTTCTGATTGACTCAATAAGTGGTGATTCATGAATGACCTCCTTCGGTGAAGAATATTGGAAAGGATTTAAGTGACATTATCTAAAATTATCCATCATCAACATGAACCCGAATGGAGTGAAGCATGTTGTTCCCGAATCCCGATTCATCCCATTCAGGTTCATCCGGCTGGTAATTTCCATCTTGGTCAAATGCACGTGACTGAATGATGTGTTCTCCAGGTTCAGCATCCCATTCAAAAAACCACTGCCTCCATGCGTATCTTCCAAGTTCCTTGCCAAGAGAAGCCTCTTTCCAGATTCCGTCAATTCCTATTTCTACTTTTTCCAGCCTGCCCTGACCGGACCAGGCTCTTCCGGACAATTGTACTTTCCCCTGGTTGAGAAATCGCTTTCGTGTATACCAGTCGGGAATCCCAGGGGGAATGATCAATGATTTCAGTTTCATTTCATCCACAGGCTTTCCAGGATCATCAGGATTCTGCCGGTAGTGGTAATTGACTGCCTGCTGGTAACCGTCAAAAGGATGGTCCATCAACTCTATTGATTTCAACCACTTGACACTTGCCACCCCGTACCAACCAGGAACAATCAATCTCAGAGGATAACCATGCTGAACTGGAAGTGGTTGTCCGTTCATTTCATAGGCAAGAAGCGTATCGGGATGTAAAGCTTTTTCCAATTTAAGGCTTCTTGCAAAATAATGCATGATCCCATGATCCAATCCCTGGTCAGCCCCGGTAAAGACGACCTCAGAAACTGAGTCTTCCCATCCTGATTCACGAAGGACCTCTTTCAGCCTGACTCCCGACCAACGAGCATTCCCCACGGCCTCATTGAACCATGGCATGCTCTGCTTCCTTTTTTCGTAATTTGCCCGACCGTTTCCTGCACATTCCAGCGTAACGATCATCTCGTGCTTCGGGAGCGCTTTTAAAGCTTCCAAACTTAATTTCAGGGTATTTCTTACCAGTCCATTTACTTCCAAAGTCCATGTTTTTTCATCGATCAAAGGAATATCAAAATGATTGAGTTGGTAATGCATTCCAACCGGGGTGATGTCTTCGGCCATCAACTCAAGAGCCATTCCCGGATTACGGTTTGCCAGCCTCACTTCCTCCGGACTGAAATCTCCGCTTGTGTGAATCATCTTGTTTTGGTTCATGGACAAATCTGGTCCGTATTCAAAATTTCCAGAAAATATCTATTTGAAGGATTATCATGTTGTCATTCACCCATGATTTCTTTCGCACGGGAAACCAGTTCTTCGGGAAAAGGACAGGGTCTTCGACGGTCCAGATCCAAATGAACCCCCATGATGCTCAGTAACGCAACGGTTTCACCTCCGTTACGTTCCATCCTGTGAACCGTTCGCATGGATGTTCTTCCGACATGGGCAATCGAAGAAAACATCTGCTGAGCCTCACCGCTTCTCAGATGCGTTCCCGGAAAAGAAAGCTGGAACTCAAAGGTGGAAAACCCGATTCTGTTTTGATCCGCATAGGATCTGGACATTCCAAAGCGGGTTTGAATGTTTTGATTGGCAGCAGAGAACCTGTGGATGTAACCGCTTAAATCGAGTTTTCCGGACCAGTCCACTTCTTCAGGGCGGACCACATCCATGGCAGAACAAAATTCCTTTGCTCCTGCAGGTAGTTCACCCCGGTCTTCACGGGGTTCACCGTCCCAATCTATTTCAAAGGATTTCAAATTGGTTCTGGGACCTTCATTGAGCACCTGTTCCATCGTTGTACAGAGTTCTCCAGTTTCAGAGTTGAACAGTTTATGTCCCAACTTCATGGATTGGGAATCCGACTCAATCACCCCGCTTCGAATTTCAAAGGAATCGCCTTGATTTAATTCTTGGAGAAAACGGGTATAACAATCCGTACTCGCTGGAAACCGTTGCTCCTTGTAATCCCACCCCATTTCCAACAGCAACCGATGGGTTGCCTGAGAAAAACGCTGATAGTAGTAAGCCACGGTAAAATGTTCCGTTGTGTCGCATTCCCAGGCTCTAACCCAACCGCTGTAGGTCTGCCGATCATCCCCCATAGCCAATCTTCAAATTACATTTTTTGAATTTTCAATAATCAACACGTTTTAATCCTGAACTTAATGCAGTTGTGGAACACAGACAAGAATTACAATAAATGGTGATTTTCAAGGAATCCTGCACACAATGATTTAACTTCATATTCACTGCTCAGAGATTCAACTTTGTCAGCCGCATTTCACTATCTGATCTCCCTGACAGGATATTTCCTGATTGGCTGTTTCTTCCCCGTTCTGTATCTCCAGGGCATGTGGCTCAGAAAGAAGGTCATGAGACTTCTTCCGCCTCAAGATCCTCCTGAGGGGTTATGTCCGGGTCATAAGCAGGGATTGAAAATAATCGGACTGGGAGAATCCACCATGGCCGGGGTAGGCATACCCAAACATTCTGAAACGCTTACCGGGCTCACGGCATCCAGGTTGAACGCAATGACCGACCGAAGCATCGATTGGAAAATTCTTGCTGAAAAACAGGATCTCCTCGATGCTGAAATTATCATGGTGGCTATGGGGGGGAACGATGTCTTCAAACTCACCAGTCCCTGGAAATGGGAGAAACAGTTGAAACATTGTCTGTTCCTGCTTCAAACAAAAAGTCAGGATCCGTTGATCATTTTTTCTCATGTTCCACCGGTTGGGCATTTCCCTGCCATCCAAAATCCCTTGAGACTGGCATTCGGTTTTTGGAGATATCTTCTGCAATCAAGCCTGAACCGGGTTATCCATTCGAATTTGCAAGTACATCTGCTCGATGAAGACTTTCCCCCCATCAGGGAGTATTTCCTGGAAGACGGGATTCATCCTGCTCCATTGGCCTACCGTCTCTGGGCTGAAGCCCTGGCCCGACAATCCATCAAACTTCTTGAAAAACACAAACAGTCATCGACCTAGAAACTGATCATTATTCGAATAACACGCTTCATCTTCAACATGCGGTGGTTCACTCTTTGTGTTAGTCTCATCAAATTCTAAGCAATGGATGTTTTTATGTCCCAAGAAAAAATTAGGATAGAGATGAAACAAAAAACCTAAATCTCTTTGTATCATGGATGAAAAACTATCATGGGTTTACATGACCTGTGGCTCCCTTGACGAAGCAAGAAAATTAGGACAAGTACTATTGGAAAAGAATCTGGCTGCATGTGTCAACATTTTGGATGGAATGCGGTCCCTTTATCGTTGGGAGGGCGCTGTCCAGGAGGATCAGGAAACTGTATTGATTGCGAAAACAAGGCATGAATTGATGGATGAATTTACCGAGACCGTCCTATCAAACCACAGCTATGAATGTCCCTGTATCATCGAACTTCCAATTGATGGGGGAAATCCAGAATTCCTTCAATGGATTGTTTCAGAAACCAAAGGCGGATCAAAGAATCGAACGGATCAAAAATCACAGAATTAGAAAACACAGATGCCACTTCATAAAATTGCAGTCATTGGCGGAGACGGGATTGGTCCGGAAGTAACCCGAGAAGCCTGCGTGATACTTTCAGCACTTCAAGACAGTCTCCCTGAACTTAAGCTCGAGTTTACAGAATTTGACTGGGGTTCCGAATATTTTTTAAAAAACGGAAGAATGATGCCGGAAGATGGGCTCGAACAACTGAAACCATTTGACGCCATCCTTTTCGGATCTGCTGGATCCTTAGAAGTTCCGGATCACATTACGCTCTGGGGACTGAGACTGGAAATCTGCCAGCATTTTGATCAGTACGCCAATGTCCGTCCTTCAAGACTCCTTCCGGGAATCCAGAGTCCTCTGAAAAACATCGGACCTGCAGAACTGGACTGGGTCATTGTAAGGGAAAACACCGAGGGAGAATACTCAGGAGCAGGAGGAAGGGTTCACCCCAAACTCCCCCAGGAGGTCGGAATCGACGTTTCCGTTTTTACCCGAGATGGCATTGAGCGGGTGATGCGTTACGCTTTCGAACTGGCATTGACCCGCCCCAAAAAACAATTAACCTTGGTCACAAAATCCAATGCGCAGAGGCATGGGATGGTCCTCTGGGATGAAGTTTTTGAGAAACTTAAACATGATTATCCTGGGATCACAACCGACAGAATGCTGGTGGATGCAATCACAACCCGTATGGTACTCCAACCCCAATCCCTCGATACGATCGTGGCCACCAATCTTCATGCCGACATTCTCAGCGATCTTGCCGCAGCATTATCCGGCAGTCTCGGCATAGGTCCCACCGCCAACATCAATCCTGAAAGGACTTTCCCTTCGATGTTCGAACCGATCCACGGTTCTGCATTCGACTTAGTGGGAAAAGATCTTGCCAATCCCCTCGGAGCATTCTGGAGTTGCGTCATGATGCTGGAACATCTCCAGGAAAAGAAGGGAGCCTCCCTTTTGATGTCTGCCATTGAAGAAGTTTGTCAAGAAGGGCGACATCTCCCCAAAGACCTTGGCGGAAATTCCTGCACAGGTGAAGTGACCACCGCAGTTTGTGCTGCTTTGAAAAAATAACACTTCCAAGGCAGTCGAAAATAGGCTAAACCCAGTCTTCAAGTTTCGCTCTTGTCAATGGGTTTCCATTCCGAACCATCTTCATCATCCTTTCATTAAACCCAAAAAAACCTGATGGCGGTATTTCTTGACAAACTCAACAGGAACTTTGAACTGCTTCCTGAAAAGCTTCAGCCATGGCGTTGGTGGATACTTGGCCTTTATCTCCTGCTGATGCTTTTTTTGGCTTCCGGGATTCCTCGCTTCTCCTTCACCTGGGCCAATGATGAAATGTTTGGGAAGAACGACCCGGTCCAAAAATCTCTGGATCGCATCAAGGAACTCTTTGGCGGGACCACAGCCCTCCCCATGATCTACCGTCCCGTTGACGGAGATCTTTTTTCTAAAAGAAGCCTTCAGGCGCTTCAGAAGACCCACAGGTTACTTGATCAGGCATATGAAGATTATTCCGATAATCCAGAAAATCCACTGAGCTTGCTCAAAGATACGGAATCCCTGATCAACACGACTTTCATTGAAGTGGAGGGTGACAGCATCCGCTTTCGGGATTTCATTGGTGAAGATGTCCTCAAAGAAGACCTCAAAAACAATGACCTGAGAGACACTGCGATGAAGGAACCTGATTACAGGCAGGTTCTAATTTCAGACAACGGGGAATACGGTATGTTAATGCTTAGGACACACCTGGGAGAACTGCCTGTAGAAGAAATTCCCACGGACTCTCTTTCCGAATTGGAGGAGGGCTTCGAAGACGCGTTTGAAAAAAACAATGAGCCGAAATTCATCGATCACGGTCTTGAAGATTATGCGGAATTTGAAAAAGCGGTATGGTTGTTCCTTCAACAGAAACCGATTCGACAAGATCTTGAGTTTCTTCATCCTAGTTGGGGAGCTTTTTACGAAAACGATGTCTGGGCGGTTGAATACCAGATGTCTCTGGGGGCAGCTCTGATTTTAAGCCTGATTCTGACTTGGTTCCTGCTTGGGTCCATCCGAATGCTGATCTGGTCGATGCTGATATTCATGACTTGCATTCTCGGGGTTTTAGGGCTCGCAGGCTGGACTGGATGGCCTATCGACCTTTCCCTTTATATTGCCTTCGGACTTATCAGTGTCGCCGCAATTGCTGATGTGGTTCATGTCCTGTCGGGCTATCTATATTTCCAGCAGCAGGGACTGAAACACATGCAGGTGATGCGAAATGTGTTCAGTAAAACTGCCATGGCCTGTTTGCTCACCAGCATCACGACTGCGATCGGAATCTTTTCACTTTATTTCATCAATTTAAAAGTCATCCAGACCATGGGTCTGCTTGCAGGGATCGGAGTCCTCTTCGCCTTCATCCTCACCATCATTCTCCTCCCTGTTCTGATCAACATGTTTCCACCAGGGCCTTCAAAAAGAAACACCATCTCCTTAAACAAAGCCTTGAAGTGGGTCCAGTCCATTATCCTGATTCTTGAAAGAACGAATGAAAGATATCCGAAAAGCATCCTCCTCTGCTTTAGTACGGTTTCAATCTTCTTGATCCTGGGGACTTCCCGGATAGAAATCGATACGGTTTTCAAAGATTATTTCCCCATCGAATCCGGGGTCAGGCAAACCGTTGAACTGATGGATGATCAGTTTATCGGATCAGAAAACATGGAAATCCTGTTCGAGTCAGAAACCGAGGGAACCTTCAAAGACCCGGAAGTGCTGCAGTCACTGGAATCCATCAAGGAAACTCTGGAGACCCTTTATCCTCAACTCGTAACCCACAATTTGACCCTCAACAACCAGGTTAAACTTACCCATCAAAAATTGAATCAAAATCAGACTGATGCTTATTCAATCCCAAATCAGGCCGATATGTTGGCGCAGTTGCTGGTCCTCATTGAGGGAGGGGATTATGAAAACCTGGAACGGATGGTATCACTGGATTATGCACAGGCACGCATGAGTGTTTCCCTGAAAACAGTGGGATCCAAAAAATCGGTGGAAATATTGAATTCATTCCAACCAGAACTTGAAAGAATCATTCAACCGCTCAAATCGAAATATCCTGATTTCAAAGCCACCGTAACTGGAGGAGTGGGAACCTGGGCCAGGGTTTTTGATGCGATCAGTTGGTCCCAGATTCAGAGTTTTGGGTTGGCTTTTCTGATCATCTCTCTGATTTTGATTTTCGTTTTCGGCAGTCTCAAACTGGGATTCCTTGCAATCATTCCCAATACGTTTCCGATGCTTACCGTATTTGGACTGATGGGCTGGTCAGGATTTAAACTGGATGTGACCACCTTGTTGACAGCCCCCATAGTGATAGGAATTGCCGTCGATGATACGATTCATTTCCTGACCCACTATCGGATCAGCCTAAAACGGGGAGAAAGCATTGAGGAAGCCATCAACTCAACCCTGCGCGAAGTAGGCCAGGCCATCACTGTCACCACCCTGATCCTGATGTCGCTCTTCGTTTGCTTCATTCCAGTCAGCCACTTAGGCGTTTCCCGATTCAGTATCCTCGCTCTCGTCGCCGTTTTCTCCGCACTTTTGGCGGACTTGGTCCTTCTCCCCGCTATGTTAAGGGTCTTTAAGATTCGTACCTGAATAGTTTTATAGGGACTCTAAGGGGTGCCGATAAAATGAAGCTTCAATGAATTAAGAACTTCATTTTAATTGGATGAGTTCTTTTCAAGATAACGTACCGCCTGATCAGGATGATCGGTGAAGATTCCATCCACTCCCACCTCCTGAAAAAACAAATCCAACAACTCGTCAAAGGACGATGTATAGGAAGGTAGACGGTCTGCCCGAAAGGTATAGGGATGAATCAATAAATCATTGTTTCGTGCAATTTTGAGTAAATCGGTGATTTGAGCCTTTCCTGAAAAATCAACCCCTGTTACTAATTGGTTCATCCAAGGCCCAATTCCGTCTGCATATTCTGAAACCTCTTTCATGCCTTCTTCAGTTTTCAAGTAACTAAAATCGGTATCCGATAATCTCCAACGGTTTTCTCCCAACAACTGTACAAGCTTGATTCGTGTCTTAAGCTCATGACGCAGATATTTCAACATATCTGAATCAAATGATTGGATGAATATGGGGTCAGAATTGTTTTTGTAACCATATTTCTTCAAAACTTCCAAGAGCTTGAATCCTGGATCAAGATGATGCTTACGATGAAAATCGTGACCTTTGATTTCAATATAAAGCCCCATTTTTCTTCCATGACTTTTCGCTAGTCCTTGAACCAGTAGGATCATTTCCTCCAGGGTGGGGACTCCAAATATTTTTGAATCAATCGGAAAACGATCGGGAAAGGCTTGCCCCGTTCCACGTCTTGCGGAACGCTCATGCACCTTGAGTTGTTTGACTTCATGGAGATTGAAGTCTACTGCATGGTATTTTCCGTCTTTCCCTGCACGATCAGGAAAAACCTGCTCCACATCGGTTGTGCCGTTGAGGGTCAAATCATGAAGCACGATCAGATGCCCGTCTTTGGTCATGACCAGATCCAGTTCCAGAAAATCGGCTCCTGATGCATACGCCATGACCGCTGCGCCTAGGGTGTGTTCAGGCAGATAACCTGATGCCCCCCGATGGGCGATGACTAGTTTTTGTTTTGAGGCATGTACTGAAGAACAGACTACAAAAAATAATAATATGAAAACAAAAAAATATTTATTCACATTTTAAATTAATTTAAATTTTTTTATTACTATAGTCGCAGTCCTGTGTTGGAATCAAAGCAGTGCATGTTTGTATAATCAAAATAAAAATCTATTGTTTCATGATTTTTATAATCGTAATCGTGTGGAACTCTAGCAATTATTTTATCTTCTCCGTTTAATACAGTTCCATAAATAAATGAATCAGCTCCTTGACGTTCAAAATTATGTGTACTTACTTTAATTGAACACTCAGCTTTTTTGTTTAACACAATATGTTCTGGCCTAACCCCTATTGTTATCTGTTTATCAATATCAAAATC
>LNZD02000148.1 GCA_001469005.2 SAR324 cluster bacterium lautmerah10 | reverse complement strand
ACATACCCCTGATCAAAGAAAGGTTGGTGGAAGAATTGAACCATGAACTGAATTACAAACAAAAAAATCTTCCTGAAAAAAAAGAAAAACTGACACTCCTGAAAGAGCAAATTCTGGAGATGGAAAAAAATCTCGAATCAGGGAGTTCATCATCCAGGGAGTATAGGTATTTTCAGGAAGTAGAATCCCAGCATGAATCAGAGACAAGAATTCTTGAGGAAAGGATTGAGGAACTTCAGCAGTTGATTCCTCAAATTCAGGAATTTACGAATGACAAAAATTTTGTACTGAATCATTTAGTTATTTTTGCCAGAGGAGGTTATGGACGAGCCGAACTAGGGTTGTCCTCCGATAGAGACCTGGGGTACTGTCTGGATACAAATCGTTTGAATAACGGTGAAGCAGAAATGCTTCGTCAGTTAATCGTCCACATTGAGAATCTATTGCGAAATTCCGGTGTCGAGACAGCTCATCAGTATTTCGAGATCGATGAGGATCTCTCACGTTTCGATGAGGTCAATACCCTCCATACCATCCCGTCAATTCTTGAAAGTCGGGTTTTGTTGGGAAGCGAATCTTTGGCGACCAATCTAAAAAACCGATTTTTTCAGGTGATTACTTTTGAGCCGTATGTCTTGAATTTGGTCCGTAGTTTCAGTGAAAGCAAAGAGCCTGAGTTGAACCGAATGGATCTGAAAATGGACTATGGTGGACTGCGATCACTTCAGATCCCATTATGGATCACGGCGGCGACATTCGGTATTGCCAGGCCCTTGAATTTTTGCACGACCTCAGGAATTTCTCTGCGGTTGCCAAGGAGCATTATTTTGATGACGAAGCCCGTGATATTGGTTGTGTTCAGGAGAATCTACTCCAGGATCAGCTCAATGACTCGTTGGAACGTTTGTACCTCTTGAAAAAAAATCGTTTCAAGAATGTCGATGAATTTGACCGTTTCAGGCTCCAGATGATGGAGCAGATTGGAGAACTTTCCAAAGTCATCCTAGATCGTTTGTTGGACCGGACCATCGTCAGAACCTTCTCAAAATTTCAGGTGGTGGTGCATTTAGGCAATAGGAGGGTTGTCGAGATTCATGCGCTAGAGGGGTTGCCTCAGGTTCCTTTGACCCTGATTTTTGATGAACCTCAAACCTTATTGGAACTTTTTGTTTACCTTGGCCACTCAGATTATGACCTGACCTATGATCTGAAGGATGAAATGGCATCATTGATAGCGCATTTCACTCCAGAATTGATGAAAGTCAATCAACATCTCATTGCTGAAAAATTCAGTGAGCTTATGCTGACTCCATATGCGGCAAATGTGCTTGAGTTGATGTTTGATATCTCGGATACGATTGGTTCAACAAAAACTCCGCAAACGCTGATTGGTTGTTTCCTCCCTGAGTGTAATCAGATGCGATTCCTTCTCAGGAACCTGACTTACCATCAGCATCCGGTCTGTAAACACACCTTGAATGCCTTGAGGAATGCCCAGCTGGAGTTGAACCGGCTTCGTGAAAATTACCCTGAGCTTTATCAGTTTCTGAAACCTTCGCACATTCTGGCCTTAAAATGGGGGATGTTGTTCCATGATGTTGGAAAAATTGATCCTCAGACCAAGCATCAGATTTCAGGAACTGCGATCGCTTCCAATGCCCTGGAAAGACTTGGATACGATGATCCGGAAATGACCAATCTGGTTTCGCTTTTAATTGTCCATCATATGACGGTGGTCCAGTTGAGCAAAACTTCGGCATATTTTGACCAGGCCTTGCAGAGTTTTTTTGAAATTGCGGATCGAAATTTAGTGAATGTAATTCTGCTCTATCTCTGCAATATATCGGATTACAGTGCTGTCAGTGAAAGCAATGCGCGAGATACAAGGAACCTACGAAATTTCTTTGACGAAACCTACCGAGTTTTTGCTGAAATGCGGACCTCCAACCAAGAAGGGGACCCCATTGATTTCATCCTCACTTATCTGGATCAAAAGAAAATCGATCTGGTCACGGATACCCGAATTGATCTCCTGATTAATCGGAGCCTTCAATACGATCTTGAAAAAGCTATTTTTGAACCTCTGAAATCTATTCACTCTGAAGAACTTAAGGCGCTTAATAATTCGAAAGATGAACTGAATGAACTCTGGAGAGCCCTCAAACTAGGTTCGCTTGATGCAGAAGGTCGCGACAAGGTGACTGATAAATTAATCCGAAAAATCAAGCAGGCTATTAGTGAAACGTCCTTAAAACATTTAACCGCCAATTATAATTCGGTCATCAGTTGGTTTTTTGCCGCCCTACCTAACCGTTTTCTGTTGGGCACTCCGCCGGGGATTCTCTCTGCCAACCTGCAAATGTTTCAGCGATTGGATCGTCCCGCCATTGTCAGTGTTCAAACCAATGCCAGAGGGAGATTGACCGGATTATTGATTTATGTTCATGACCAGCCACGAATTCACTCGAAGGTCGCGTATGCATTGAGTTTGAAACGACTCAATATTGAATCTGGAAAAATGAACAGGATTGTTTTTGCTGGAGAAAAAGTCGCGTATTGCTATTTCCTGAAAATCTCTGTCAGGGAGCGTGGTGAAATGATCTTCCCCAGGGAAATGGAAAATTCGATCCTGAATAATCCTCCTCCGGAATTAAAAATCCAACCCCAGGATTTTGTCTACAATACCAGGATGCAGCTGGAATATCTGGATGATGATCAAAAAGGCTACGTAATCAGCCAGGAAACATCGGAAAAATTTCATGATTTTCCGGTCTGGCTTGGAAATGAACCCGAAACAGAACAATTCTCCAGGATTCCTGAAGAAAATCAACGCGTTAAAATCACGGTGACCGACGCCCCGTTAGTATATTTTAAAATAATTTATGCCTTCGAAAGGGTTGGGATTAAAATCCAACAGGCCGTGATTACCACCATCGGTCACCAGGTGATTGATACTTTTTATATTAAACCCAGTGATCTTGAGAAACTCCGTCTTTCTGACTTTGAAGAATATCTCAAACAGTCCCTCATGAGTCCTTCAGAAATTTAAATCACTAGATCAAACTTTGGTGATTTAAAACTTGAATTTCTAGGTTTCTTCTTATAAAAAAGTTAATGCATCGAGATGACACGGAGGGATCTGGCCCTTTGATGTGTCAAGCAGCCTTTTCAGCCTGAAGGTGCTAAAGCCAGTCTCTTCCAAGGTGGGAGGGAATCGATGCGACTCGAAGGAGTAAAGCGCTGTCCAGCCTCACTGAATTCCCGGCAACAACAGCCTTTTTCCATAAAAATTGAAAGCATCAGGGAGAAGTTTCCCAGAAATCTCTTTATTTCGGGAAAACTTAATTTCTGATCTTAAACGGAAAACCTGTTCAGGATAGAAGTACTATGACCATCATCGTCCGCCCGGATTACCATGCACTTTCTGTAATCGAAAAAAACGGGATCCGCTGGATTCCTCCCGAACAGGCAGAACGTCAAGACATCCGTCCTTTAAGAATCGGAATCCTCAATATCATGCCGCTTGGGGAACAATATGAATTCAACATTCTTCATCCCTTAGGGCTTTCGGTTTTGCAATTGGAACCGGTTTGGATCCGACTCGAATCGCATCATTATAAATCATGGCCGGAAAATCATGTTGAGGATGTTTATGTCACCTATGCGGAGGCCATTCGGGAAAAGCATCTGGACGGTTTAATCCTGACCGGCGCTCCGGTTGAAACGTTTGATTTTGATGAAGTTCACTATTGGCAGGAAATCAGTGAAATCCTTCAGGATGCAAGGAATTCCATCCCCAGCACTCTTGGTCTGTGCTGGGCGGGATTTGCCATGGCTTTTTTGGAAGGAATCGATAAATTCAATTATGAACGCAAGCTTTTCGGCGTCTTTGAACTGGAGAACCTGGACCCCGCCCATCCAATTACCGGGGAATTGGACGATGTATTCTGGTGCCCCCAAAGCCGTCATGCGGGATTGGCTGATGATGCCATGGAATCGGCCAGAGACGCAGGCATTTTAAAACTTCTGGCTTATGGCAAAGCTCCTGGATACACCATTTTTTCCACCAGTGACGACCGTTTCATCGCTCACACAGGGCACCCGGAATACAACGCCACCCGCCTTGCATTTGAAGCCAAAAGGGATTTAGACAATCCGGAAGTCAAACCGCCTGAAAATTTTGATTTTGACAATCCCAAAAACCGTTGGCGTTCACACCGAAACAACTTTTTCATCCAGTGGCTTCGTTATTGTTATCTCAGCATCAGCACCAGGGACATGTCCAACGGTGAAAGTTTGAGAAATCGGGGAAGGATTGATCCGGATCCGGAAATGTTGGAATGAAAGGGATTTGTTAGATGGATAAAATGAAGCTTAATAAAAGTTATAGGATCTTATTAAGGGTCGCTTCAGGCTTCGGCTTGCTGGTGATAAATGGCGTATTCTTGTATTGTGTTATTTTCAAGCCTGAGCTTGTAGGAGAAGCAATGGGGAATCTCTATTCACTGGTCTTCATGCTTGAAGCATTTATTCTATTACCATTGTTATGCTTTTTAATATCAATCTATAAACTTAGGTCACCAAACTGGGTGGGATTTTTAGTATTGTCACTTCTTGGAAGCTTAGCCTTTAGTATACCCTTTAGTGTTTTACTTTGGACTCGCGAAAAAGACAATTCCGGATAGAAACAGACCATCTAACAAATCACTAAAGCCGACCGTAACGCGTGTCACGCCATTTGCGCTGTAGGCAAATCCCGCGCCACGCCATGGCGGCTTAGTTCCACCGTTATTGTGCTGAAGTCACTTCAAAAGTCTGGAAGCTTTGATTGAATCCAGGAGATAACGGATATTGATTCCGAGGAAATCCAGGTGATTCCAAAAAGAATACAGTGCCAGCAAAATCAAGAGCATCCCTAAAAGAAACATCATATCAATCCGCTTTCTTTAATCCTTTTCAATGCTCTTTCCAGGTTTTCCTGTGAATTGGCATAACTGAATCTAAGAAATCCTTCTCCTCCCGGACCGAAATCCACACCGGGTGTCAGGGCAACACCGGTTTTTTCCAGAATTTCCATAGCAAGCTCCAGGGAAGACCGCTTCTGGTCACGGTAACGCAGAAAAACATAGAACGCTGAATTAGGCTGATATTGTGGATCAAGATCGAATTCTTTTAATTTTCCCAACAAAAATTTTCGTCTTCGGTCAAATTCATCCTTCATTGCTTCGCAGGTTTCCCGACTCTCCTGAAGAACCTTTAATCCAGCTTCCTGGACAAATTCATTGGCCGAAATCATCAGGTTCTGGTGAAGTTTAGCCGCAGTTCCGATCCAGGCTTCAGGAACAATCAGATAACCCAGTCTCCAACCGGTCATTGAGTAAAATTTTGAGAAACCATTAAGGGCAGCACAATTATCTGAAAATTCCATGAAACTGTGAGGTCTGGAAACGTAATTTAGATCTGCGTAGATTTCATCGGAAATAACCGGAATTTCAAGTTCTGCCAACTCCCTTAAGGTATTCTTGGAAAAAACCGTACCTGTCGGGTTCATTGGAGAATTGATCAAAATTGCTTTGGTGCGTTTTGTGATCGACGCCCTGACTTTACCCATGTCCAGTTCAAAACCCTCCTCCAATTTCAAAGGAATACGGATTGGTTCCGCGCCGCTCAGCCGGATCATGTTTTCATAACAGGCATAACAGGGATCCGTGACAATGATTTCACTGCCTGCTGGAGCTAAAATCCGGATGGCAATGTAAAGAGCCAATGAGGATCCGCTTGAAACCAGAATCTGGCCCGGATTGATATTCACCCCATAATCTTCCTTGTATTTTTTTGCAATCTCCTCTCTCAATGGAAGGATTCCCTGGGTGTGTGTATATCGGGCAGGTTTCTTTGAAAGGCTATTAATCACAGTTTCCAATGCCTCAGATGGAGCCTGAAAATCAGGCTCTCCTACTTCCAGGTGAATGATGTCCCTCCCGTTTGCTTCAAGCTCCTGAGCACGGGCCAGGACCTCCATAGCTAAAAAAGAACTGATGTCTTTAAGGTGTGCCGTCATGATTCTTTGATATGATCTACTCCTTTATTGGGAGCTCATAAGATATGAATTTTTTTCGAAAAAGTTCTCTCATTCCAACCCGAGTTTTTTCAAGAAACAAGGCGTCATCAATTAAGACTCACTATGGTTTGCCTGAACAGGAAAAAGTAATCAAAATGGGTCCGTCTTCTATTTATGATTCTTATGTGCAGTAAAAAAAACGTCTATGCTAAGTCAGACTTTCTGTCCATTGATATCTTAAATGAAAACATTCCAGGGAAATTTTCTGGAAATTGATTGGGATATCAACTAATTTGACGCTATGAAAATCAGGATTCAATAAATATTTTGTCAATTGACATTCTGTCAAGATAGCAAAAATACAAAGAAATTTTCTTCTTCAATAAATCGAGTTTAAGCATAGGAGTAGGTTGGATAACAAGGAACTGAAACAGTATTTTGAGCTGAATTGTAAACCTTCAGCCTCTGAAAGGTCAGGCCAAAAGCTCGGACCCGAGTATGAATGTCTGGTGCTGATTCCAGATCGAAAGGATGCTTCAGGCCAATCCTACAGGCCTCTCGGAATGGACGAGCAGGAAGGTGTCCCGGGAGTCTTAAGACGCTTCCAGGAAATTGGGGCTATGCGAGGAGAAGTCTGGGAAGGAAAATTTGAAGGAGAAAATCTAATCGGTTTGCAAAACCAAGAAGGGGCAAGCATCACCATCGAACCAGGAGGTCAGATCGAACTTTCTGATCAGCCAATGGATCATCTCAGCCAGGTTGAAACTTCGATCAGGAATTTTGTGCGTGACCTCAAAGAAAGCATTCGCTCCATTCATGGGCGATTGTTGTTCTTGGGGGCACAGCCTCTTTTTGATTTGGATGCGATCGCCCTTTCTCCAAAAAAACGTTACCGCATCATGTACCGGCACATGCCAGAAGTTGGGTCACTCGGTCAGTGGATGATGAAAGCTACAGCAGGCACCCAACTCAGCTTGGATTATGCATCTCTGGAGGACCTTGAGAGAAAATTTCGAGTTCTTTGCCGACTTTCCCCCTTTTTGACTGCTATTTTTTCCAACAGTCCCCTGCATTTGGGGAAGCCTTCGGGATATAAATCATTCAGGAGTCATATTTGGCAGAACACCGATGGAACCCGATCTGGGATACCTGGAGCCTTCATTCGCAAAGATTTCACAATTGAAGACTACATTGACTGGGCTCTCTTGGCATCGCCCTATCATTTAAATCGACAAGGAGAAATCCATGAACTCATGGATCATTCTTTCAGAAATCTGATGGATGGTTCTTATCCGCAAATCAAAACCGATTTTGAAGACTGGAAAGATCATCTGGGCATGCTTTTCCCGGAGATCCGCATCAAGAACATCATTGAAATCCGGTCCATCGATACCCTGAATCCGGAATATGTTCTTGCCGTTCCTGCGTTGCTCCAGGCTTTAATTTATGATGAATCGGTTTTTGGGAAATTGGAATCGATGATGATGGACCTTCCAGAAAACGAGTTTCCCTGGTATCAGCAGGTTGCTGCACGTGATGGACTCGCAGGCCAGGTAAACCAGATCAATTTCAGTCAATTTGCCAAAAAACTGATGGAGATGGCTCTGGAATCCCTGACCTTGTCGGAGGGATGCCGGCTTGCTTTATTCTTCGACCGTTACACAAGGCATGGTCTTTCCCCGGCAGATTTGGTCTTGGAACGGTTCTACTCAGCCGATGAAAATCCTTTGAAATGGATTCATAAGGAATTGCAATCGGATGAAGAAAAACAAAGTTCATTCATCAATTTTCCTTGTGATGTTGATGAACATCCCACTTCCTGGGTCAGCCATTAGGCTTAAACCAGATCGTCATTACAAGAATTGATTTAACTGAAAAAATCAAATGTCATCGGTCTCAGAGAAAAGTGTGAAAATTGATTTTCGGCAAAGACGTGGAAAGTCCAGAGGGCGAAAGGTAGATCCGCAGGCACTTCAGGAAGTCCAGGAATTACTTGGAGATTCTCCAAGAAGTCGCGACCTGCTGATTGAGGCGCTCTTCATTTGATCCAGGACCGCTATCATTATCTTGCTGCCAAGCACGTGGTCGCCCTGGCCCATGAATTCAAACTTGCCCCCACCGAGGTTTTCGAGGTGGCGACATTCTACCACCATTTTGATGTCATCCGTGAAAACGAAATTCCTCCTCCCTCGTTGATCGTTCGGGTTTGCGATTCAATGAGTTGTCGAATGGCAGGGGCAGAAAACTTGATCCAGGAGCTTGATCAAAAATTTGATGAATCCATTCGGGTTCAGAGAGTTCCCTGTGTAGGACGTTGCCAGCATGCTCCTGTGGCAGTGGTTGGGCAAAATCCTGTGGACCTTGCCAATCCAGTAAAAGTTCAACAAAAATCCGAATTAAACGATACGATTCCTTCATTGCCGGATTATGTGGACTACAATGCTTACCGGACTGCAGGGGGGTATCAGGTTTTTCAATCCTGCATCAAGGGGGAAAGACAACCTAAAGAAGTTATCGAAGTTCTAAAAAACTCAAACCTGAGGGGATTGGGAGGAGCTGGATTTCCTGCAGGGATGAAGTGGGACATTGTCCGAAAATTCGAGGGACCAAGATTGTTGGCAGTAAACATTGATGAAGGAGAACCGGGGACATTCAAGGACCGGTATTTCCTGGAGAGCGATCCTCACCGGTTTTTGGAGGGGTGTCTGATTGCTTGCTGGGCAGTGGGTATTGAAGAAATTTATCTTTACCTCCGGGACGAATATGCTGCATGCAGGACTTTATTGCTGAAGGAACTTGAGGCATTAAAAAACGATCCGCCTGAGAAACTTCCGAAGATCCATGGGCATGCCACGACTGAGACCGCCTTATGTTGCAGAGGTCGGGCTTTTTGGTCGCCCAACCCTGGAGCACAATCTTGAAACGCTTCATTGGGTCAGGGATATTCTGGAAAATGGAGCAGACTGGTTCACCTCCCAGGGACGGCATGGGCGTAAAGGACTGCGGTCCTTTTCAGTGAGCGGTAGGGTCAAAAAACCGGGAGTGCATCTTGCTCCTGCAGGAATTACGGTAAAGGAACTGATCGAGGAATATTGTGGAGGTATGCTTGAAGGGCATGAATTCTACGGTTACTTTCCCGGGGGTGCTTCCGGTGGAATCCTCCCCGCAAGCTTGGGAGATGTTCCACTTGATTTTGATACCCTCCAGGAACATGGTTGTTTCATCGGATCTGCTGCAGTGATTATTTTTTCGGATCAGGATTCAGCGAAGGATTTGGCCATTAATGCAATGCGTTTTTTTGAACACGAGTCCTGCGGCCAATGTACCCCATGCAGGGTTGGAACTGGAAAGGCTGCAATCCTGATGGAACAACCCAAATGGGACAAAGATTTACTGGAAGAACTCTCTAAGGCTATGGAAGATGCATCCATATGCGGTTTAGGCCAGGCAGCCCCGAATCCAATCCGTTCGGTGATCAACTATTTTCCACAGGAGCTTGACTGACATGGATATGCCCGTTGAAAAGAAAATTGTTTTTGAGCTGAATGGCCGTTCTGTGGAAGCCATAGAAGGGGAAACCATCCTTGAGGCTGCAGACCGGATTGGTGTAGAAATCCCCCGTCTCTGTTACAAGGAAGGCATTCGGGCCGATGGGAACTGCAGGGCCTGTGTGGTGGAAATTGATGGTGAACGGGCACTTGCACCCTCCTGTTGCCGTTATCCCACCGATGGTATGAAAGTGACCAGTAATGAGGGAAAGGCCAGACACTCCCAGGAAATGGTCCTTGAGCTTTTACTGGCCGACATGCCGGATCAGAAAAATTCTCCCTACAGCCTCGATTCCGAACTCGATTTTTGGAAGGATAAACTTGGAGTTCAGACCTCCAGATTTCCACAAAGGCATCAACCCGTTGAGGATGAAAGCCATCCAGCGATTTCGGTCCATCTCGATGCCTGTATTCAATGTACTCGTTGTGTGAGGGCCTGCCGTGAAGAACAGGTGAATGATGTGATCGGTTATGCCTGGAGGGGAACTCATTCCGCCATTGTCTTCGATTTGGATGATCCGATGGGAACCAGTTCCTGTGTCGGATGCGGAGAATGCGTCCAGGCATGTCCAACGGGAGCCTTGATGCCTGCAGAAAGTGTCGGGTTGAAAAAGGCCGATGAAGTGGTTCCCTCGGTCTGTCCTTATTGCGGGGTTGGTTGCCTTCTCAATTATCATGTTAAGGATGGGAAACTGCTGCGCGTCGAAGGTCGCCAGGGACCTGCGAATCAAAGCCGCTTATGTGTCAAGGGACGCTACGGATTTGACTACGTTCATCATCCCTCCAGGTTGACCAAGCCTCTTATCCGTAAAGATGGTGTTCCAAAAACCAAAGAATTACTGAATCCCGAAAACTGGAGAGATGTCTTCAGGGAAGCCGAATGGGATGAAGCCTTGGATTTTGCTGCTTCTGGTTTGAAGAAAATCAGGGACGATCATGGACAGCGTGCATTGGCAGCTTATGGTTGTGCGAAAGGCAGCAACGAAGAAGCCTACCTTCTGCAAAAACTGGTACGAACGGGATTCGGCAGCAACAACGTGGATCACTGTACCCGTCTTTGCCATGCCTCTTCGGTGAGTGCACTGCTTGAAGGGATCGGTTCTGGTGCGGTTTCGAATCCCTTTACCGATGTGACGGATTCCGATGTCATTTTCCTGATTGGCGCCAATCCTGTTTCCAATCATCCGGTAGCGGCAACGTTCATCAAAAACGCGACTAAGAACGGCACCAAACTCATTCTAGCAGACCCAAGACGCTCGGAGTTGGCGCGGCATGCGACCCATTTCCTGCAATTCCGTCCGGATACCGATGTGGCGATGTTGAACGCAATGATGCACACGATCATTTCGGAAGGCCTGGTAGATGAAAATTATGTTTCCCGCTACACCAGTGGTTTCGAAGAACTGAAAGCCAATCTTGAGGATTATCCGCCAGAAAAGGTTGCCCCGATTTGTGGAATCCCGGCTGAAACCCTTAAGGAAGTGGCGAGGCTTTTTGCCGGTTCTCCTGCGTCCATGATCCTCTGGGGAATGGGTATATCCCAGCATATTCACGGAACGGATAACGCACGCTGCCTGATTTCACTGTCCTTGATCTCGGGGCAGATCGGCAGACCCGGGACAGGGCTTCATCCTCTTCGTGGACAGAACAATGTCCAGGGAGCCTCGGACATGGGTTTGATTCCAATGGTTTTCCCAGATTACCAATCTGTTGCCGATGAAAAATCGAGAAAGTGGTTTGAAGATTTTTGGGGAACCGAACTCGATCCGAAACCCGGATTAACGGTGGTTGAAATCATGCAGGCGGTTCACGCTAAGGAAATCAAGGGACTTTATGTAGAAGGAGAGAATCCTGCGATGTCCGATCCCAACCTGAACCATGTCCGGGAAGCCTTGACGATGCTGGACCATCTGGTGGTGCAGGACATTTTCCTCACCGAAACTGCAGGATTTGCGGATGTGATTCTGCCTGCTTCCGCGTTTCCTGAAAAAACAGGAACCTTTACCAACTCCAACAGACAGGTGCAGTTGGGTCGGCAGGCCATTGATCCTCCCGGAGAATCAAAACAGGACTGGTGGATCATCCAGGAAATTGCCCGCCGGATGGATCTAGACTGGAATTACCAGAGCCCCTCGGAAGTATTTTCTGAAATTCGTCAAGCCACACCGAGTATGGCAGGCATTACCTGGGAACGTCTCGAAGCGGAACACTCCCTGACCTACCCCTTGGAAAATGAGGGAGATCCCGGGGAACCTGTGATTTTCAAACAGGGTTTCCCTACCGAAACAGGGAAGGCCCGTCTTGTTCCTGCAAAATTCAGCCGAGCTGATGAACTTCCCGACGAAGAATTTCCACTTGTTTTTGTTACTGCACGGCAATTGGAACATTGGCATACGGGCAGTATGACCCGAAAGGCTTCAGTACTCGATCAGTTGGAACCCGAACCCCATGTCCATCTCAACCCTGGAGATCTGTCCCGTTTGGGAATCGATTCCGGAAATCCGGTCACGCTAGAGTCACGAAGAGGAAGCCTCTCTGCGTTTACCCAAGAAGATTCCGGAGTGCCTGAGGGCAGTGTTTTCATGTCGTTTGCCTACAATGAGGCTGCCGCTAATCTGATCACCTCTGATGCCCTGGATCCCTTTGGGAAAATCGCCGAGGTGAAATATTGTGCCGTTCGAGTCACTCCAGGCGGATCTCCTGAAATGCGTCTTGGTTAACCCAGATTCCCTCCTAAAAAACTCTGAATCCATCATTCCCCCATACAAAAAACGGTTTTTGATCTAATCAAAAATTTCATGAATTTTTGATTTAGAAAAAATTTGACTTCAGGGGGAAAAAATGATTTATTAGCAATTCTTTTTCTATACCTTGCCAAGGCCTTCCTTAAAGCCGAGGAGAGGACTCCAAGCTACCAATCAGGAGAAACTCCATGAAAGTATCCATGCGTGTCAACGGCGTCGATCACGAGCACGATGTCGAACCCAGAACCCTGCTCGTTCAGCATTTACGCGAAAACCTGCGTCTTACCGGAACCCATGTCGGTTGCGATACCAGTCAATGTGGTGCATGTACCATTCACGTCAATGGAGAGGCCGTCAAAGCTTGTACCATGTTTGCTATCCAGGCAGATGGTGCTGAAATAACAACCATAGAAGGACTTGCAACCAATGGAGAGCTCCATCCCATGCAGAAAGCATTCTGGGAAAATCATGGTTTGCAATGCGGTTACTGCACACCGGGAATGATTATGGCCTCTGTGGACATGTTGAAAAACAATCCTAATCCTACTGAGGAAGAAATCAGACATGGTTTGGAAGGAAACTTTTGTAGATGTACTGGATATCATAATATCGTGAAATCTGTGAAAGCTGCTGCTGAGTCGATGCAAGGAGGTGCCTGATGGGAAAATACATTGGAGAAAGTGTTTTAAGAAAGGAAGATCCCAGACTGGTCACGGGAGAAGCAAAATATCTTGAGGATATTCAGCTGTCAGGAATGGTTCACGCGGTGGTCAAAAGAAGCGACTATGCCCATGCGAAAATTAAAAATATTGACACATCAGAAGCCGAAAAAGTTCCTGGCGTAATAGGAGTTTGGACCGGGAAGGATTTTGAGGATGTGAATCCGATGCCATGTGCTTGGCAGGCTGGTGGAGTTGATAACAACGCGAACACCCCCAGAGTACTGGAAATCGATAAAGTGACCTTCACAGGACAGGGAGTTGCTGTCGTTGTTGCGGAGGACAGAAATATTGCTGAGGATGCCAGTTCAAAAATCGTTGTGGATTATGAAGAACTCCCCACAGTGGTTTCTGCTGAAGAGGCAATCAAGCCCGGGGCTCCTCAACTTCATGAAAATGCGCCCAATAATATCTGCATGGAGTGGGAGTGTGGAAATCAGGAAGGTACAGAAAAAGCCCTCGGTGAAGCGGATGTTGTTGTTAAGGAACAACTTGTCAATCAACGTCTTATTCCAAGTTCTATGGAACCCAGAGGGGCAATTGCGGATTATCAACCTGCTACCGAGGAGTTCACGGTTTGGATGACATCACAAGCTCCACATGTCCATCGTTTGTTAGCAACTGCATTTGTTTTTGGAATTCCGGAAACAAAGATGAGGGTTATTGCGGCACACGTCGGGGGAGGGTTTGGATGCAAGATCTTTCTTTATCCTGAATATTGCCTTGTTGCAGCATTGGCTAGAAAGATTGAAAGACCCGTTAAATGGATGGAAACCCGATCTGAAAATTTTGCTTCAACCACCCATGGTAGAGATCATGTAACCCAGATTGAGGTTGGCGCAAAGAATGATGGGACAATCAATTCCTTAAAAGTAACAACAGTTGCAAATCTTGGAGGTACACTTTCCACAATTGCTCCTGGAATACCTACCACCCTTTACGGAAGACTGCTTTCCGGAACGTATAAATTCCCCAACATTTATTGTGGAGTGAAGGGAGTCTATACCAATACCGGAATGGTGGATGCTTACCGAGGCGCGGGAAGACCTGAAGCAACCTATGTAGTTGAGAGGGCTCTTGATCTTGTTGCTAACAAACTGGGAATGGATGTGCTTGATGTTCGAAGAAAGAACTTCATCCAAACAAATCAATTTCCCTACCTTCCTGCGGATGGAATCACGAAAGGGCTTACTTATGACAGTGGAGATTATGAAAAGCCGCTGAATAAAGCTTTGCAGATGTTCAACTATGGAAATTTCCGCGAAGAACAGAAAAGAGCAAGAGACGAAGGGAAGTATCTTGGAGTTGGTTTTTCCACTTATATCGAAGCCTGCGGAGTCGCTCCATCAGCATGGATCGGAGTTGGAGGTGAAGGCTGGGGAGCTGGGCTCTGGGAGAGCGCAAACATTCGGGTTCATCTGACAGGGAAAGTTGTCGTGACAACAGGTTCCTCCCCCCATGGTCAGGGAACTGAAACCACTATGGCTCAGATTGCTGCGGATGAATTGGGAATCCCCTATGAGGATGTCGAAGTAAAATACAACGACACTTTGGGAACCCCATTTGGATATGGCACCTATGGAAGCCGGAGTGCAGCGGTGGGTGGTGCTGCACTTTTCAACGCAGTCCAGAAGGTCAAACAGAAAGCCGTCAGAATTGGAGCGCACATGCTGGAAGCTTCACCGGATGACGTCGTTTTTGAAGACGGCAAAGTCAGTGTAAAAGGTTCTCCGGATCAGGCAAAAACGATCCAGGAAATCGCCGGAGCTGCAGCCTTGGGTTACAGTCTTCCGGAAGGAGATGAACCTTTCCTTGACGAAACAGCATATTTTGATCCTCCAAATACAACATGGCCTTTTGGAACTCATATCTGTGTGGTCGAAGTTGAAAAAGATACAGGATCAGTCATGGTCAAAAAATATCTTGCCGTGGATGACGTCGGTAATGTGGTCAATCCTATGATTGTCGATGGCCAGATCCATGGAGGTATAGCACAAGGGGTTGCCCAGGCACTTTGGGAATCCGGTGAATATAATGAATCAGGTCAATTGGTATCAGGTTCCATGATGGATTATGCCATTCCAAGAACTGATTGCCTGCCAAGTTTCGAGCTTGATCGAACGGTTACTCCAAGTCCTACCAATCCTCTCGGAGTAAAGGGAGTTGGCGAAACGGGAACGATTGCCTCCACACCGGCTGTTGTTAATGCAGTCATGGATGCGCTTTCTCCCTTCGGAGTTACGCATTTGGACATGCCTCTGACGTCTCAAAAAATCTGGAATGCAATTCAATCATAAGGAGTTTCAATGTATCCTGCCGAATTTGATTATGTAAAAGTATCTAGCCTCGAAGAGGCGATTTCCCTGAAACAGCAGGGCGATGAAAACAGTATTCTGGCTGGAGGTCACAGTCTGATTCCTGCCATGAAACTAAGGCTTAGTACGCCTAAGAAACTGATCGATATTTCAGGATTGAATCAGTATAAAAACATTTCCAATAACGGAAGTCACATCAGCATTGGAGCATTGTGTACCCATAAACAGTGTGCGGAATCAGATGTGATCCAGCAAAACTGTCCTGCACTGAGTGATGCAGCTTCAGTGATTGGTGATCCTCATGTGCGTAACAAAGGCACCATCGGTGGAGCATTGGCGCATTCGGACCCGCAGGCGGACTATCCCGGAGCGATCCTGGCACTGAACGCCACCATGGTGGTCAAGGGGTCATCTGGAGGACGGACCATTGCCGCAGACGATTATTTCACCGGGCTCTGGGAAACGGCATTGGGAGAAGGGGAACTGCTGACGGAAATCAGAATTCCGGTAAACCCGATGAATGCCAATTCCTGTTACGTTAAGTTCCCTCAACCCGCCTCACGTTATCCTTATGTGGGATGCGGGGTAGCCTTGAGTTCAAGTGGCGGAAACTGTTCTGACATCCGTGTCGGATTCAGTGGAGTCGGTGAATGGGCATTCCGTGATGCAGGAATTGAAAATGCTCTCAAGGGGCAGGCGTTGAATTCATCTTCGATTGCCGCTGCTGCTGAAAAAGCAGCCGAGGGAAAAGCCGTACTCAGTGACCACTTCGTCAGCGAAGAATACCGCCGCGCTATGTCCAAAGTCTTTGCCAAGCGCGCCATAACCAAAGTTTCTTGAGTACCCTTCTCTTTTCTTTTCCGACAGGGAGGTATATAATCTTCCTGTCGCCCTGATTTACATCCCCAAAATTCATTGATCGTTACCGCGGTACTTCCGATCTTCATATTGATCGGACTCGGTTTTTTGCTGAAAAACCATTTTTCCTTCGGTGAAGGGTTCTGGGATACCTCCAACCGTTTGATTTTCTGGGTTCTTTTTCCTTCATTATTGTTTACAAGCATGAGCCGTGCGGAGCTGGCTCAACTGCCGACGGGGGGGATGGCCGTTGCGGTGATACCCGCAATTCTCACGGTGGCCTTTCTGACTTTGGTGGTTCAGAAAACGTATCCCATGGATACAAGGGGTTTCACTTCGGTGTTTCAGGGAAGCATCCGCCTCAACACCTATCTCGGACTCGCAATCGCCGGGGGAGTGATGGGAGCAAAAGGATTGGAATACGCAGCCTATACCGCAGCGGTCATGATCACATTGGTCAATTTTTTGAGTGTGGTGACGGTGGAACGGTTCGTGGGAATGAAAAGCGGGTGGTGGTCCCTGCTCAAATCCGTTTTGGCCAACCCGTTGATTCTGGCCTGTGTACTGGGGATGGTTTTCAGCATTTTTCATTTGAGGCTGCCTGAAGTTGCTTATCAAAGCCTGGTTTTTCTGGGCGGGGCTTCGTTACCGATGGGACTCCTGACCGTCGGAGCGGGACTTCGATTTTCCAGTGTTAAACACTCCCTGGGCCCGATTATGTGGTGTAGTTTTTTGAAATTGATCCTACTTCCAGCTATTTCAGGGCTGGTTTGTTGGAGGCTCGGACTCCAGAATGAAGCCACGATGATCGTAGTGATTTTCTCGAGTTTGCCGGCTTCGGCATCAGCTTATGTGATGGCCCATCAGATGGGCGGAGATGCAGAACTGATGGCATCGATTTTGGCCATCCAAACGCTTTTTTCTGTTTTTCTGTTGAGTGGAATTCTGGTCTATTTCACTCCTTTATGAATCTTCCGGAGTCTTTCTATTTCTCCTTTTTATCAGAATCAGAGTATACAGACTGAGATTGACGATCAGGACGGTACTCCCCAGTAGCATTTGAATCTCCCGGTTCAATCCGCTCGGGTAGATGATGGGGATGAGGTATTGTTCGATGAAACTTCCGGTATATCCTTCCTCGCCTGCCAACCTTCTTAGTTGAATTTCCCAAGGTGTCAGGGGGCAGATCCAGCCGGTGAATTCAACGGTCATCCCCCAAAAACATGACGGTAGGTGGAGCCAGAACGTTTTTGGCCATTTAAAAATCAACAGAGCACCTGCTATCACATAAAGGATGAACACCAAGTGGAACACCACCAGCAAATCGGCAAGGAATGAATAGATCATCTATGTTTCAACTGTTATGCTTCATCGCCAGATTATAGACCTTATAGAATTGGAGTTAGAATGATTGATTTGAGAAGCGACACGGTAACCAAACCGACCCCGGAAATGAGGAAGGTTATGGCCGAAGCCGAAGTGGGTGATGACGTTTGGGGTGATGATCCCTCGGTTAAGGCTCTTGAGGAAAAAACTGCGGAAATCCTGGGAATGGAAGCCGCGGTGTTTATGCCTTCCGGAACCATGACCAATCAGGTCGCAGTTCGGACTCACACCCAGCCGGGTGACGAGTTGCTGATTGAACAATATGGTCACATCTATGGTTCGGAAGCCGGGGGTGCTGCTGCGCTTTCCGGGGTCAGTACCCGTCTGATTCATGGTGAACGTGGAATGTTTTTCAAGGATGATCTTGCCAAGATGATCCGGACTCCCGATGAACATCAGCCTCTCACCACCCTGGTTTGTGTAGAAAATACCTGCAACCGTGGAGGAGGTACCGTTTGGCCCCTTCAACAGCTCCGTTCGGTTGTCGACTACTCGCATCAGCAAAAACTGAATATCCATATGGACGGGGCCCGACTCTGGAACGCGGCTGTCGCCTCCAGGACATCGGAAGCAGAAATCCTGAAAGGATTTGATTCGGTTTCGGTCTGTTTTTCCAAAGGTCTTGGTGCCCCTGTGGGTTCTGCGTTGGCGGGTTCAAAAGAATTCATCCGTGAGAGCAGACGTTTCCGTAAGCTCTTCGGGGGCGCAATGCGACAATCCGGGGTTCTTGCAGCCGCAGCGCATTATGCCTTGGATCATCACCGGGACCGCCTTGCCGAGGACCATGAAAATGCGCAAACCCTGGCCTTTGGTTTGGCAGAAATTCCAGGGATCAAACTCAATCCCAAAAATGTGGAAACGAACATCATCTTCTTTGAACTCGAAAAGGTGAATGCGTTTTCCTTGGCGGAAAAACTTGAGCAGCATTCAATCCTGGTCGAAGTGGTAGAAACCGACCTGATCCGGGTGGTGACCAATCTGATGGTCGATGAAAAGCAAATCCTCATCGTGTTGGAAACCATTCAATCCGAGATGAGTCAGCTTAATTGAAGGCTTAATTTTCTTTCTTCTCCTTCTCCAAAAGATAGGTGACCGGTCCATCATTGATGAGATTGACTTTCATCTCGGCACGAAATTTTCCGGAAGTGCATCGAAGTCCTGTGTTCTCAAGCGATTCAATGAAGGCCTGGTAAATTGCTTCCGCTTTTTCAGGAGGGGCGCTCTGGTCAAATCCGGGTCTCCTGCCTTTGCTGGTATTTCCGTAAAGCGTGAATTGTGAAACCACAAGTGCTTCCAGATTGAGATCCAGAGC
>LNZD02000147.1 GCA_001469005.2 SAR324 cluster bacterium lautmerah10 | reverse complement strand
TTTTGAGCAAGCGATGATGCTGCAACAATAATTCTTCATAAAAAACTCCATGGAAAATTATGAATCCAAAGTCTGCACCGCATGCCGTGCGGATGCACCCAAGGCAACCCAGTCCCAGATCGAGGGCTTCCTCAACGATTACCCGGACTGGGAACTTCAGGATATAAATGACGTCCCCCAACTGATGAAGAGTTACTCCTTCAAGAACTACCTTCAGGCCGTTGATTTCACCAACCGGATTGCGGAACTTGCCGAAAAAGAAGGGCATCATCCTGCAATTGTATTAGAGTGGGGAAAGGTACAGGTGAGTTGGTGGACCCATAAAATCCGCGGACTGCATGAGAACGATTTCATCATGTCTGCGAAAACGGACCAACTCTTTGATTCCATGTGAGTCAGTTCGAATCCAATCAAGAAATGGAAATTCAGTAAGTGGATTTCCTTAGATTCCCCCTTAAGGATTCATGATCCATTGGCTCGACCACAAGAAATCCGGAAAGCTTTCCGAGAAATCGTTTGTCATTGAATCTGGATCCAGTTCTCTTCCGGGTGTTTTTTGGCAGGGGTCTTCTCCATCCGAAAAAAGTCCCCTGGTCCTGTTGGCCCATGGTGGAAGCGGACACAAAAGGAGCGAAAAGATGGTGGCCATGGGCACCTGGATCAGTGAAGGATTTGGTTGGAATGCGGTTTCCATCGATGGTCCGGCACATGGAGACCGTGGACCTGTTCAAAAGAGTACCGATCCTGCCTACCGGGAAATGTGGCAGCGGCCGGATGTTGTCGGAACGATGGTCGAAGACTGGAATTGCGTCATCAATGCATTTGTTGAACTCGATTCAACAGACCCGGAGAGAATTGGATTCTGGGGCTTATCGATGGGAACCATGTTCGGAATTCCCTATGTTGCATCCGATTCGAGAATCAAAGCAGCGGTTCTTGGAAAATCAGGCTTGACCGGATCCAGCGTGGAGCGGAGCGGAATAAGACCTTACTTCGAAGAATCTGCTCCTCAGATCATGCAGCCGGTACTCTTTTCAATCCAATGGGACGATGAGCGTTTTGACCGGCAAGGGCAGTTGGAGTTGTTTGACCTGATCGGATCCAGCGATAAACGGTTGCATGCCTATCCTGGAAGGCACCAGGACAGCGGACCTGAAGCCCTCCAAGTTCAGGCGGAGTTCCTCAAACGTTATCTGGAATAGTCTGATCAGACGAATTCTGAGTGTATTACAGCAGTAGGAGTTTCACCCGGGAAAATCCCTGAGGATGCCCGCCACACAAGCCGTCAGCTTTTTCCCATAGGGAATGTGTAAAAATTCATTGGGTCCATGCGCGTTGGAACCGGGGCCGAGAACTCCGGTGATCATGAATTGGGTCTCTGGAAACTTGTTTCCAAGCATCGCCATGAAGGGAATGGTTCCTCCCTCGGAAATCGAGCAGGCAGGCTGCTGAAAAAAGGTTTCCGAAGCCTTCTGCATGGAATCATTCAGCCAGTCTGCGGTTTTCGGGGCATTCCAGCCAGCCGCAGCTTCATTGAGCTCGAGGCTGATTTTTGCGCCGTAGGGTTGATTTTGTGTGAGCACCCTTTCGATGGCTTTTCCTGCTTCCGTGGGGTCCACCATCGGAGGAATCCGGATCGAGAATTTCAATGAAGTGAAGGGACGCAGAACATTCCCTGCATTTGATGCAGGAGGCAGGCCTTCGGCGCCCACAATGGAAAGGGCAGGTTTCCAGGTTCTTCTCAGGACTCCTTCCAATGGATCCGCAGTCGAAGGGCGCATGTCATCGATCCATGGAAATTCTTCCACCACCTGTTCACCCAGGATCCCGATCATTTTGCTGGTTTCTTCCACGCGGTACTCAGGAATCGTTATATTCAATTCATCCAGCAGCATTTCTCCCGTATTCTCGTCTTCCAGTCTTGATAACAGTTGTCTGGCAATCCGAAAGGAAGAGGGGACGTGTCCGCTTGAAGAACCTGAATGAATGCCCTGCTTCAGAACATCGACTCTTAAGGTTCCGCCGATCAGTCCACGGAGTGAGGTTGTGGTCCAAAGACGCTGATAATCTCCGGTTCCGGAATCAAGGCAGATGATCAGATCGGGTGAGCCAATCAGATCTGCGCACAAATCCATGTAATGGGGAAGATCGGGAGAACCGCTTTCTTCCGAAAATTCGATGAGGATCAGGATACGGGGCAAAGCAACGTTTTGCTCCATCAGTGCATTGACGACGGTCAGAGAGGCAAATAGGGCATAACCATCATCGGCGCCTCCTCTGCCGTAGAGCTTGTTGTCTTTGAGAACCGGTTTCCATGGACCTAAATCATCATCCCATCCTTCCATTTCCGGTTGTTTGTCCAAATGCCCGTACATCAGCACATTCCCGTTTCTTTCTCCGGGAAGGTCGATCAACAACAGGGGGGTGCGGCCTGCGGATCGCTTGACCTGAATCTGTGCCTTTTCAGGCATATTGCTTTTGGACCACTCGAGTGCAAGTTGAAGTGCCTGTTCCATGTGACCCAGTTCCTCCCAGGCCGGTTCAAAGGAAGGAGATTTATTCGGGATTTTGATGTACTCGACCAGGGAAGGAACGATGGACTCATCCCAGGTCCGGCTGATGCGTTCCTGAAGTTGGGATTCGTTGAAGGATGTCATCGATTTTAATCTGTATAAAGGAATCTAAATTGGGTTTTTCCAACGGTCATCATCTGTATCAACAGGCTAATGAACAAAGGCAGCAGAAAAGGTTTCAGTAGAATGAATTCAGTCCGTTAAAGGTTCTTATCCTTGTTTTCAGAATCAAGGGTGTAGCGGAAGGTGCAGCAATCGGCACCTTCCATCAATGTTTGCTTTCGGACCAGTTTCAATTTCGGGTCAAAGCCCTCGCAAAAACTGCCGTCCCGGTTGCATGAGAGCAAATGCCCGATTTCCTGCAGACCCATCTCCCGATACATTTCTGCATAACGGCAGCGGTTGACATTAAAATCAAAGCGCGTATCGCTTTGCTGAAGAACTTCCATTTCCAGGGCCCCTCCAGCCTTCCATAATTCCATCAGCTCCACAAATTGATCCATGGTAGACAAAGAGGCATCGGCTTTTTCACGAAAATGCTTTCCTTCTTCAATCGCCGCCTTTCGGATTGCTTCCTTCAAGATGGAAGCTGCTTTTTCAGAACCCACCTGTTCCACCATCTCGCGGAACACCGGACCTAAGACTTCGGCTTGGATCTTTCTTTTTTCTAAAATCGGAAGCTGTTTCACGGATTGATTTGTGGCTCTAAAGCATTCAATTTTTCGAGGTTTCCAACCCCAAAATAACCTTAGCGGATTCATCCAGGTTTAACCATGTTTTGTATTTTAAATGATCAAACTGGGACGTTTGCTGGGGGTGTTCGGATGCCGTGTAATAGGCATGAATCACCCTTCGGGATTGTCCGTTGAGGTTTTTTTGACCGCCATGCCACAAATGGGCATTCATCAGAATCACAGAACCTTTTGGAGCCACAACACTCTGTTCTTCAGGATGAATGTCATTCGGGTCAGTCAATTCCGGAGGATTTAACTGATGCGTTGAAGGAACCACTCGAATGCAGCCGTTATCTTCCGTGAAATCGTCAAGCAGCCAGATTGAATTGAAAACATGAAACCTCTGGTCATAATCCTGTTTCCAATCAGCATGTAATCTTTGATACCCATTTCCTTTCGACACATCTCTGGCATTCAAGGATGATAATTTAAAATCTCTTTGTAGAACGTGTGCAACCGCACTCAAAAGTTTAGGGTCGAGGTAGATTTCTTTGAAAATTTCACCTTTGTTGACTAAATCGGAAAGTCTCCTCGCGCCTGGTTCCTGTCCAAATTGGTTCAAGTTGACCGAATCATTCTGTTGCTGTATTCCTGCGGCAGGACCTTCTTCCAAAAATATGCTTTCTACGGTTTCGATCAATTGTTCTCTCAACGAATGAGGTAGATGATCAGGAATGACAACAAAACCTTTTTCATCCAACTCTTTTCTCTCTGAATCATTCAAATGTGTTGCAGATACTTTTAATTCGTTGAGTACTTTTTGAAACGGTGCTGAAAACATAGAAATCAAAGAGAAAATGAATGAATTTTTAGATCCAAAACAAAAGCTCACCGGCTATTAACATTTCTGAGCTTAATGGATTGAATTCTTTGGTTGAAGTTATTTGCTTCATGATTTTTTTCTCAGGATTTCCATTGAACCTCCCAGCCATCCTTACTCAGGATCTCGGCCACCTTCTCCCTGTAATCCCCCTGAATCTCAACCACCCCATCTTTCAGAGAACCTCCGGTTCCTGTTTTTTTCTTCAACTTGCCGGCATAGGCCTTAAGTTCACTGGGATTCATTCTCAATCCTTTGATCAGGGTGACGGACTTGCCTTTCCTGCCTTTGTTGCTCAAAGACACTCTTACCGTCTTATGTCCGTCCTTAGGATTCGCAGAGGGATTGCAGGAACAGGCACCCAGGGGTTGTTCACATTCAGGGCAAACCCTCCCTGATTCAGAGGAATAAACCAGACTGGCTTTGTTCTTTGGCATATCGTTATTCTGAATGGTGAGACCCATTGCTGATGGATCAAAGTGCTGAACAATCGGCAGGCTCTTGAGTTAAAGGTATAATCATGTCTTACCAGTGAAACACTTCATCATCGATGCTTGATAATCAATTAGAAAATCAATGGAACAAAAAGCAGTTTTAATCGGGGCAACCGGTTTGATCGGATCGCATTTTCTGGATGGTTTGAAAGATAACGATGATCTTCAGATCCATGCCATCACCAGAAGAAAGATCGATCATCTGGAGCAGAAGGGTTTTATCGGGCAATCAGTGTATGATTTCAAAGACCTGGAAGCCATTAGACCAGTACTCAAAGCAGACACCCTCATCAGCACCTTCGGAACGACGATCCGGAATGCGGGGTCCCAGGATGAGTTCGTGAGAGTGGATCATGACATTCCTTTGGAAATTTCAAAAATGGCCAAAGAGGAGGGATGTAAAACCATGATTCTGGTTTCTTCAGTCGGAGCAGATTCCGGTTCCAAATATTTCTACACAAGAATGAAAGGTCTGCTTGAAGAGGCAATCAAGGATTTGGAATTTGAAACCTTTCATATCATCAGGCCCAGTCTCCTGTTAGGAAACCGAATGGAGTTCCGTTTGGGAGAATACTTGTCGAAGTGCATTATGGGGCCTCTTGCGTTCATGGTTCCCTGGCAATACAGGCCGATTCATGCCGGCACGGTCGCAACTTTCATCAAGTATCTGATCAAGAAAGATTTGCAGGGAAACTTTGTTTGGGAGGGTCAAAAACTCTTTCACCCGGAATGATCACAAAAGCAATAACGATTGATGAAGAGTGTTTTCAAAAAGGATCCATTTTTGGTGACGTGTGTTTCGGTTTTGAGAAAACGGTGCTTTTCTGTTCATAACCTCATCTATCTAAATTAATGGGAGTGAGGAATCGTTGCGTTTATGGAAAAAGCTTTGATTTCTTTAATCCACAATTCAGAAAGCGTTCGTACTATCAAGCATGAAAAATCCGATACACTTCTTTCATGCCAATGGTTTCCCGGCCGAAACCTACAAAGAACTTCTAAGTTTAATCGATGGAGATATCCAAGATCCCCTCAGTGTTATCGGGAAGCAGATTCCTGAGGTTAAAGAAGGTTATCACGAATTTACCGATGAAATCATTGAACATGCTTCAAAGACTCATGGAGAAGGTATTGCTATTGGTCATTCATTTGGAGGGACCCTTTCTTTACTTGCTGAAGCAAGAGAACCCGGACTCTTTAAAAACATCATTCTTCTTGATCCTCCAATTTTCAGTCATGCCAAGAGGATCATCCTTAGTTTCTTGAGAAAACTGGGGTTGGAATATCTTGTCACACCTGCCAAGAAATCGATGAAGAGGCGGGAGTCATTCAACAGCAGAGAAGAAGCACTCGATTACTTTTCTTCTAAAACCCTTTTTAAGGAGGTTCCCAAGACCACCATTGAGCATTATGTACAAAGCGGGCTAGAAGAAAGAAACGGGACTTTTCAATTAGTGATACCAAGGCAAAGAGAAACTGAAATCTTCTTAACCCTCCCTACTCAACTCCCGCGAGAAATCAGAACAATCCAAGGCGATCTTATCTATGCGGATAAGGTAAGACTTCTGGATGATGATGATTTAAAGTGGTGGGGAAAAGCAATGCCTGAAATCTCCAGGACTCCTTTTCAGGGAAGTCATATGTTTCCTCTCGAAAAACCCAAAGAACTGGCCCAGAAAATCAACGGTATTTTGGACCGAAACCTATAGGCAGTTAGAACTGTGTGATGAGGTTCGTTCTGAGGTTAGCAATCTGGTGATCGAAAAATCACATCATTCATAGCTGATTTAAATTGAATCTGATTTGAACGGTTCAGATTTAATCCATTCCACCGTTTCTCTGATCATTGTAGGGATATTTCTCATTTGAACCCCAAGACTGTCTCTTCTTGAAAAATCAAATCCGGTCGGCTCAACTGCCGGCTCCGTAATGGGTTCCGGCATTTTCATCCTGGGGAATATTTTTTGGAGTTCAGCATAGATATCCTGCCAGTGCCAACTCTCATAAACCCCATAGTACCTTCCTGATGCTTTTGGATTTTCATAGGCAGCGAGAAAAAGAGATGCGAGATCGTGTAAATGACTCATAGATGTTGAATCATTCGGAATCTTTTGATGAGGCGGCTCTTCACCATCAATGAGTTTTTTTAACCAGCTATGAGGGTTTCCTTTCATATGTCCTGGTAGAATGACTGGCCCATACATTCCAGTCGGAAGAATAATGGATAGCCTTTGTCCGTTTTCAGCAGCAAACTGAATTGCGGCCTTTTCCATCACTGTTTTCGTTGCGGAGGTGTATTTTTTCGCCCTGCATTGTTCGTTTTCATCTGACCAATGATCTATTTCATTCTTGATTGGTACTGGAGGAATTGGGTTCGTACTGCTTGTGCTGCTGCAAATGACAACATTCTTCACTTTCTGCTTTACGGCAGCATTCATTATGTTTAGGCAGCCATTGACTGTAGGCATGATGATTTCTGCATAACCCTGCTCATCATCCATCTCCCGGGCAGGTTTCCCCGTGGGACCTTTGTAAACGGGAATCAGGCATGCGATGAAAACACAATCGACATTGGAGAATGCATCATCAAATGATGCTTTATCCGCCATCTCAGCCTCGAACAGTCTCAGGTTTGCTTCTGCATTGGGTAATGCATTCAGAAAAGTAGCTTTGCCGGGAGCATTGACGTCTCTCAAAGTTCCATTGACCTTGTAGCCTCTTGCTAGGGCTTCTTTCAGGACATTTGAACCTAAAAGCCCACTGGCCCCTACGACACACACTGTTTTGTTTGAATGGTTCATGTTTCGTTCATCAATAGGTTTGGGTTATGTTCATAAAAATCCTTTCATGACATGATGCACCAACAAGATCTGTTTTCTAATCTCTACTCTTCAGAGTTTTCATACCAGCCTGAGTTCGAGCAAATAACTCA
>LNZD02000146.1 GCA_001469005.2 SAR324 cluster bacterium lautmerah10 | reverse complement strand
GCAGAAAGGTTGATAACGATGTTTCTTCCTATCAACCCGATCAAAGAAAACAGAACCATCATCGTTACAATTTGAATGATGACAGCTCGGGATTCTTTATTGCGCCAAAGCCTAAGAAGAAAAAATGTTTGTGAAGGAGGTGTATTTTGACTCACGGCCGTTTTTTTCGGCTGACCACCTTGATAGGAGAGAATCTAAGGGGTGGTAGAGCCGGGAGGCGGTTGACTCCCGGCATAAATTAAACTGATGAACAGTTTTTAGCGGAATGGAGGAGAATAAAGAAGTCCTCCTTTGGTCCACAGAGCATTCAGCCCACGTGAAATTCCAAGTGGAGTATTGACTCCAATATTTCTTTCAAAAATTTCGCTGTAATTTCCAACCTGTTTAATGATCTGGTAAGCCCAGTCATTTGAAAGTCCAAGTTCTGCACCTTGGCTTCCATCGGTTCCAAGCATTCTGCGAATCTCAGGATTGTTTGAATTCTTCATCTGATCGACATTAGAGCTATTGACGCCTAATTCCTCAGCAGTGATGGTTGCAGCAAGCACCCAGGTAATGATGTCTGCCCATGCGTCATCACCTTGTCGAACAGCTGGTCCCAGTGGCTCCTTGGAAATGATTTCAGGAAGAACCATATGATCATTCGGATTTGGAAGAGATGAACGTGTTGATGCGAGACCAGAAGCGTCAGTCGTGTAAATGTCACATCGTCCTGCTTCGTAGTTTTGTCTGGCTTCATCATTGGTTTCGATGGTGACGGCCTCATAACTCATGTTGTTGGATGAGAAAAAATCCGCCAGATTCAATTCTGTGGTTGTTCCTGTTTGGATACAAACGGATGCACCGTCAAGTTCTTTGGCACTGCTGACACCGAGGGATTTATTTACCATAAATCCTTGTCCATCGTAATAGTTTACGCCCAAAAATCGGAGTTTCACACTAACATCACGTGAAAATGTGATGGTTGTGTTTCTCCAAAGTACATCACCTTCACCAGCATTAAGCTTGGTGAAACGGGTTTTACCAGTTGAAGTAATGGGATCAACAGCATTGGCGTCGCCAAGAACGGCAGCAGCTGTTGCTCTACAGAAATCCCAGTCGAATCCACGCCATACTCCGTTTGCGTCTGGCGCAGCAAACCCTGGAAGTCCGGTTGTAACAACACATCGCAGTTTCCCTCGAGCTTTAACATCTTGCAGTGTACTGGAATGGCCACCAGCAAAGAGTTCCGACCCGAAGAAAATCATGGTCAATGATAAAACTAATATTGCTCTCATAATAATCTCCTCTGAAAGCGTTATTGAATTAAATTAAACATATAGCCTACTTATAGTATTTTTGTTTCAATGAATGTCAAGCCTGATGCAGCAAAAATTTCGATTAAACCGTTAAATTAACAACCGAAATTATTCATTTTTAAGAGAAACTCTATTTAAGTTGAAAAAAAGGGGGGATTTTCCAAAGGCATGCGGGCAAGCATTGCGTTCTCACCCGCAAGGAGAAAATTATGTCTAAGGCGGAGGGTTACTTGATACGCCACCCCCTGCTGGGCGATTCCAATTGTCATTCAAAGCTTGTTCCTTTTGACTCAAGCTTGAGGTGAAAAATTTCAAATTAACCAAAAGAAAATGCTGAAAAATCAGTGGCCAAAACCGATACTGGGGTTTTGTGCCTATAGTGGAACCGGGAAGACCACCCTCTTGGCTCAGTTGATACCCATTCTCCGGGATCGTGGAATTCAAGTCGGGGTGATCAAACATGCCCACCACAATTTTGAGATAGACCGGGAAGGCAAGGACAGTTTCCGTTTTCGTCAGGCCGGAGCGACCGAGGTCATGCTGGCCTCAAGTCGACGATGGGTTCTACTTCATGAAAATTCTGAAGAAGCTGATCCTGATCCCGGAGAATTGCTCCAAAGGATGAACCTGGATCATCTTGATCTGGTTTTGGTGGAAGGATTTAAACATCATATGCTTCCAAAAATCGAAATTCATCGTCCTTCTCTTGGAAGGGATATGATGTATCCTGGTCTTCCGGGAATCATCGCCTTAGCGTCTGATGAAACTCCATCGGACAATCTGGACATTCCCTGGTTGGATCTGAACCACCCTGAAAAAATTGCCGAGTTCATCTTTGAATGGATGAAAACATAGAGTTGGAAATTTTGCAGATTGGATCACTTATTGGATTCGGGAGTTTGTTATTTACTGCTGAAGTGTGTCGAATCCGTGATAGACGAGAAAGTGTTTCCCACCAGCCCGGGAAATGAGGGTCACTCCGGTTTTGCGTGCGAGTTCAAGACCCATTTGAGTCACACCGGAACGGGAAATCAGGATGGGGATTCCCATTTGGGCTACTTTGAGCACCATTTCAGAGGTAAGACGTCCGGTGGTATAGAAAACTTTGTCTTCACCTGACATTCCATCCAGCAGCATCTTTCCGGCAATGGCGTCCACGGCGTTGTGCCGTCCGACATCCTCAATGAATACGATGACCTCGTCCTGTCGGCAGAGGGCGCATCCATGGACAGCCCCTGATTTTCGGTAAACCTGATTGTAATCTTTGATACGTTTGAGTAACCCGTAAAGCGTTTCTTTTGATAGTCGTATTTTGGGTAGGCGTATGTTTTCCAGTTCTTCAAGGATTGAACCGTAGACGGTGCCCTGCCCGCAGCCTGTGGTGACCGTTCTACGGCCCAGTCGTTCTTCCAATCCCTCAATCCCCTTCCAGGTATTGACGACGGAAGCATCAACTTCCCAGTCCACCTGAACCGAACGGACCTCGTTCAGGTCATTGATGAAACGCTGGTTGAAAAGGTAGCCGAGGGTGAGCAGTTCCGGGTGACTGCCCAATGTCATCAGGGTTACGATTTCATTTTTATCCACATAGATTGTAAGAGGTCTTTCCCCGGTGATTTCTGCATCACGGAATTCTCCATTCTCATCCATCACCCTGACCTGGGGAAGGTCTGCCAAACTCGCGCGGCTCAGTTCAGGCTGGTTCACCGAGGAATTTGTCTTATCTCCATCAATGTCATTCATTGAATCAATATTTAATGATCATGGGTTCCTGCAAGTTCTGGAATCGCCGGTTTCATTATTTATCTAAAATCAGATTAGAAATTGAAACATCCATGAATGGCTGTCAACCCCTGCAAAAGGAGAAAATCTTGAGTGCCCTCAAGGTGCATGGTAGAAATGAAGGGCTTACCCAAAAGATACATTCAATCATCCTAGAGTCATTTTGCTGATGAAAACCGAGGCAGAAATTCGGATGCGCGGGTTTTTGAGACGCACTCCGGTTCCGGAACTGCTGGATTTAATCCGAAAATACTGCCTCCCCCTTGAAAATGAAACTGTCGACTTGAAGCATCTTGGAGGACGCATTTTGGCAGAACCGATTTGCTCTGAGTTGGATGTTCCGAATTTCGATCGTTCCGCGATGGACGGATACGCGCTGAAAGCCGAGGAAACTTTTGGTGCATCGAAGTATGCTCCGCTTTCATTTGAGGTGGTTGGAGAAGTCACACCAGGAACCCGATTCGAGCAAACCGTGGATAGCGGTCAAGCCGTCCGGATCATGACCGGTGGGCCTGTTCCTGCGGGAGCCGATGCGATCCTGGTCGCCGAACACGCAGAATCAGAAGGAGACCGGATCCATGTCCAGGAGCCCGTTCCTCCGGGGAAGCACATTGGCTTTTGCGGCGAAGATATCCGCGCTGGGGCACCGCTTTTTGAATCAGGAAGAAAACTTCGTCCCCAGGATATCGGCCTTTTATCCTCCGTTGGAATGCATGAGGCGTCTGTGGTCCGTCGGCCGATTATCGATTTTTTGATCACGGGAAACGAACTGCTTCCACCTGGATCCAAGCCGCAGGGAGTCTCCATTGTTGATTCCAATTCATTGATGCTTCGACAACTTGCCGAGAGGGATGGAGCTGAAATCGGAAAGATCCTCCATCTCCGGGATGAACGCGAAACCATCCGCAAAGCCATGCTCGAATCGGAAGCCGATCTGATCTGTGTCACCGGAGGGACATCGGTCGGGCTGGAAGATCATGCTCCCACGCTTTTGGAAGAAATCGGCACTTTGTTGGTGCACGGCATCCCCATGCGCCCCGCTGCCCCAACAGGATTTGGTTTGATCGGCCCAAGAAAAGTTTTCCTCCTGCCGGGAAACCCTGTTTCATGTCTTTCCGCATATGACTGCTTTGTCGGCCTTGCTATACGTCGCTTGGGAGGACTCCCTGAAGAATGGCCCTACCGCAAAACAAAACTTCCGCTGCGGTCAAAAATCGCTTCTCAAATTGGCAGGATCGAATACGTCCGGCTTCAAATTCAAGAAGGAAAAGCCGAACCGATTGCCTCGGGAGGTGCGTCGATTCTTTCTTCCACTACCCGCGCTGACGGCTTTCTGCTTACCCAAGAATCTTCTGAGGGATTTGCTGAAGGAGAAGAGGTGGAGCTCTGGCTTTATGATTGAAACAAACCGGATGCTTTGATGAAACAAGAACAGTTTCTCAATTTGGCAAGCGCGGAAGAAGCGCTGAAAAAGTTTCGTGATGCTGTCAATCCTGCTCCTCTTGGAGAAGAGCAGATTCTGCTGAAAGAAGCCCGTGGCCGGGTGCTTTCCCGGGATGTGATCGCTTCGATCAACGTTCCTTATTACGACCGGAGCAATTTTGATGGCTACGCGGTTCGTGCGGAAGATACCTTCGGCGCCGAGGAAACTGAGCCTTTGAGCCTCAAACTGAATCGTGAAATCCTGGCTTGCGGAGTGATTCCTGAAGAACAACTCCTGCCTGGCACGGCAACTCCGATCTCAACCGGAGGGGTACTTCCTCGAGGAGCGGATGGTGTGGTGATGATCGAGAATACCCATCCAGACGGAGACCGGATCCGTGTTCTGAAGCCGATCGTTCCAGGAGGAGGAGTCTCCCTGGCAGGATCCGATTTGGGTGCCGGGGAAGTGGTGCTGCGCCGTGGAGATCTGCTGGGTTTCCGTGAAACAGGAACCCTTGCAGCCGTTGGTGAAACCCATGTCTGGGTTTGGAAAAAACCCAAAGTAGCGGTGGTTTCGACCGGAGACGAACTGATTGCTCCCGGAGAACCCATGCAGCTTGGACGTGTTTATGACTCCAATAGCCTGGTAGTGGGGCACGCGGCAGAGGAACTGGGCTGTCAGGTGGAATTTCTGGGAATCGTCAGGGATGACGAGAAACAATTGGAGCAGGTGGTTCGACGAGGCCTGGAAGCCGACATGCTGCTGCTCTCCGGAGGAACGTCGAAAGGAGAAGGTGACCAGAATTACCGGGTCTTTGCACAATTCAAGAATCCCGGAATTCTCGTGCACGGAGTTTCCCTTAAACCCGGCAAACCCCTCTGCCTGGCTGTGCTGGAAGGAACCCCTGCTGCCATCCTTCCTGGTTTTCCGACGTCTGCGATTTTTACTTTCACCCGCTTCATCGCCCCGGTTTTGAGGGAAATGGCGGGTCTTCCCCCCGAGAAAAACACCCGACTCAAGGCCAAGGTTCCCCTTAAAATTCAGTCCGATAAAGGACGCACCGAATTCAACCTGATTCATCTCACCGACGGTCCACAGGGTAAAGCAGCCTATTCCACCGGTAAAGGTTCTGGCTCGGTGACAGGGTTCTCGCGGGCAGACGGTTTCATGGAAATCGAAAAAGAAACGGAAATGATCGAAGCGGGTGAGGAGATGGAAATCCAGTTGCTTGGCGATGCCGTTCAACTTCCGGATTTGATGATCATCGGCAGTCATTGTGTCGGGATGGATTTTCTCCTTGGCGAGATGCGTCAACTCGGTTACCAGTCCCGATTCATCCCTGTGGGCAGTATGGGAGGAGTTCTTGCCGCACGTCGGGGAGAGTGTGATTTGGCAGGAACGCACCTGATGGATGAAGCAAGCGGTGTTTACAACGAGCATTTACTCACTCAGGGACTGAAACTTGTTAAAGGGTACCGCCGGGGTCAGGGGTTTATCTTTCGAAAAGATGATCCACGTTTTCAGGGTTTTCAGGATTCTTTCCAGGAACGTTTTGAGGAAATGCTTTCCGATCCTGAATTGAGGATGATCAACCGCAACCGTGGAAGCGGGACACGGGTGCTGATCGATGGTCTTTTAGGAAAACATCAACCCCAGGGATTTCTTTATGAAGCGAAATCCCATCAGGCGGTGGCTGCCGCAGTCGCCCAGTCAAGGGCCGACTGGGGAGTGGCGATCCGTTCCGTGGCAGAGGATCAGGGATTGGGGTTCATTCCTTTGCAGGATGAGGAGTATGATTTCATCATCCCGGAATCACGTCTTCAAAAACCGGCAGTTCAGGCATTGATCGGACTTCTTGATGAGAAACCCATCATTGAACGGCTGGAGCAAATGGGTCTGATCCGAAATCCAGGAAAAGATCGATCATGAATCAATCCACTACAGAAAATGGATACCGGTTAAAAAAAAGCGAAAAGCTTTTCATCAAGCTGTTTGTGATGCTCTTGAGAAGCATTGCATGGACATCGAGAACGGAGCTTGAAAATGAAGGGATCATCGATGAGGCTCGTCGTCTCCATGGAGGCTTCATCCTATCTACCTGGCATCGGGATATCTTCTTCAGCATCTGGATGTTCCGTGAACTGAATTTGACAGCCATGATCAGTGCAAGCCGTGACGGGGAAGGAATCTTTCAGGTGATGCGTCATTTCAATTTTCAGGGTATCCGCGGTTCTTCCAACCGCGGAGGAACCGAAGCCTTGCTGGAAACCACAAAATTCCTGAAACAGGGAGGTGGGTTGGCGATTGCTCCGGACGGGCCGACCGGCCCTTCACTCAAATCGAAACCCGGGATTATCCTGCTGGCACGGGATTCCGGAATGCCGATCATCCCCTGGAGTTATGCGTCGAAAAACGAGTGGCTGCTGAAAACCTGGGACCATCACCGCATTCCCAAACCCTTCAACCGGATTCGCGGAACTTTTGGAGAACCTTTGATGGTTCCGAAAAACTTGGAACTCGAATCGATTCCTGAATATTGCGGTAAGCTTGAGGAGGCAATGAAGCAAACTGCTGAGTATGCCGCCTGGAACTGAGAGAAAATTTTTCTTATTTTTTTGTCAGATAGGTGATTCCATCCCAACCCGCGGCTGCATCCGGATTGTTGATCATGATTTGACACCGGTTGAGATAGATTTTGGTCGCGGGGTCATCAGGAAAACTTTGGATGCATTGTTCAAATCCTTTCAGGGCATCTGACCAGTTTCCTTTTTCATAAATTTCGACTGAATTTTCGAACTCTTCCCGACTCTTCAGCTTTGCCTCTTTGATCGACTCTTCCTCGTAGTCGAAGATCTCGAAGATATCCATCGGTTCATTACGGCCGACCACGGAAACCCGGTCCAGTTTCCTGGAAAGAAAAGGTTTGTCCTTGATCAGTTCCTGGGTTTTATCGGAAATGATGATGGAGGTTTTAAACAGTTTTGTCAGCCCCTCAAGCCTTGAAGCAACATTGACCGAGTCTCCGAGCACGGTTGATTCCATTCTGTCGGTGGAACCGACCGTTCCGAAAACGGCGGAGCCGCTGTGAATCCCGGTTCCGTTGGAAATGGGAACATACCCTGTTTTCTTACGGAAGCCATTGTATTCGTTGAGCATGTACTGCATTTCGATCGCTGCTTCTACCGCCCGTGCCGCTTCAAATTTGTCATCGTTTTCCGGGAAGTTGAACACCGCCATGATCGCGTCTCCCACATATTTGTCGATGATGCCTTCGTGGTTTGCAATCGGTTGGTTCATATGTTTGAAGTAGGAATTCAAAAAATTCAGAATTTCCTGGGGTTTCATCGATTCCGAAAGGGACGTGAAGGAACGGATATCACAAAAAAGCACCGTCACATGATCACTTTCCGCTCTTCCTAACTGAATGTTTTCGATCCCGTCATTGGCAATTTTTTTCAGAAACTGTCTGGGGACAAATTTTTCGAAAATCTGGGTGATGGCGAGAATTTTTCTGGAATCCAGGAGGAGTTTGAAATTGAAAACCAGGAACAGGATCAGGGTAACGATCAGCAGCAGCAGTTGAAGCCAGGTTGCCTCGAGAAAACTCAGAATCTCGACATTGTCAGCAACTGACGAAAGAAAAAGAGAAGTGTTCCCATTCCGGTCAGGGATCACAGTGAAATAAAGATGTTTGTCATACCCAAGCCAAGTATATCGCGTCATCTGCACCAGGCTGGTGGCAATGAAACTTTTTTCGTCTTTGGACAGAGAAAGCCATTGCGTGAGACTTTCGGGAAAATTCACTGATTTCCAGGTATCCACACGAGCCAAAACGGATTGTTCAAGCCAAGGCAAGGTATCTTCGCGCATCATCCTCAACTCTTCTTCGGGAAGGGACCGGTATTCCTCTCCGTAACGCTCCGACAAAACACCGTCCAGTCTTTCTGCAAGGCTGAGTTCGGACACGATCGGCATCCCGTTTCCAGGCCAGAAATAGATCCTTTCCTTTTCTGCCTGCAGGAGGATTTCTTGCTTTTGTTCCTCCGTCTCAAGGGCGAATTGAATCAAAAGATGCATCGCTCTGGACTGGACGGTGGGCAAATTCAATTTGTGTTGAAGACTGAAAAGTACCCAGGCCGACTCGGCTATCAGAATCAAAACCGCAAAGACTTCAATAATTTTTGTGCGAAGATCCATTGACTCAATTAAAAAGTTAGTCTCAAACTTGAGTTCCAAAAATCCGAGATTTTGAATCAAGAATTTACAATGAGATAATAAAAAAACTAAAGCAGTAAAGCGCAATTAACCGTGAAATTCCAGGAACAGATTGGAACATTCAGGATCATGACTCACCATTCATTCATAAAAAGGGTATGAACTTGTACTTGTGCCAGAAATTGAGAAACACTGCTTTCTGGAGAAATTTCAGTTTCAGCAGCTTTTGAAACTGAATCCCTTTTTAGACCAAAGATTATGTATTTCACAGGAATTTCCCTGAAGTCATGACCATCAGTATCACCATCATCGGTCACAACGAGGTGGACCATCTGAGTGAGTTACTGCCCCAACTCCAATGGTCGGATGAAGTCATTTATGTTGATTGTGAGAGTAGCGACGGATCGCTTGGAAAGGCAGAGGAACTGGGATGTAAGACCTTCTCGCGTCCGAATGACCGAAATCTCAACGTCAACAAGAGTTTTGCCATGGATCAGGCCAGCGGCGACTGGATCTTCTATCTCGACCCCGATGAGCGGATCCCTTCCGAGTTGGTTGAGGAAATCCGGGGGATCGTTGCTTCAGAAACCGAGTATTCAGCGTTCCGATTGAAGAGAAAAAACCATTATTTCGGAAAATGGCTGAAGCATGGAAGCCAGTACCCGGATATTCAGCTCAGAATGTTCCGCAGGGGCAAGGGAAAGTTCGCCAACCAGCATGTCCACGAAAAAATCCAAATTGAAGGAAAAATCGGGATGCTCAAAGAAGACATGCTGCATTACTCCTACATGAACATCAGCCAATTCCTGAAGAAATTCGATTTTTACTCCAGCTTTGAGGCAGGTTTCATGTTGGAGCAGGGAGTCCAGGTCAATTCCATCAATCACTTTCGTTATTTTCTGTTCAGACCTGCTACCCGCTTCTTCCGGCGTTATTTTATCAAAGGCGGTTTCAGGGATGGAATACCAGGACTCTTTTGCGCCTTCTTCGATGCGCTTAACGTCATGGTCCGCTATTTCAAACTCTGGGAACTGAAGCGTAAAAATTCCTGAGAAAATGGTTAGAGAAAACCGCTGGTTTTTGCAGGCTTGCTCAAACACTGGGGCAACAGAGGGCCGGTGGAGATCGAAGCCAAGCGGACCTTCACCTACCGTCAGGTGCAATGGATTGCGGAACGAGGGAAGATTGCGTTTCGTTTTCCGGAGCGACATCCCTTTAATCCTGTTCCATTGCTGAGGTTGTGTCTTGCAGCAGGAAGTACCCAAAAAGCCGTGGACGCGATTTTTGATGGTGTTTGGGGAAAGGGACTTTCAGGGGACAATCCGGAACATTGGAAAACCTTCTGCGAAGCCGTGGGCCTGACGGAAGAGGAAGCCAACGAGAAAATCTCAGATCCGGAAATCAAGTCTCTGCTCCGTAATAACGGAGAAGAAGCGATTGACGCCGGAGTTTTCGGGGTTCCGACGATGCTGATCGGAGATAAGCTTTTTTGGGGAAATGATTGTTGTGAGATGCTCGGCGAATATTTGCTCAATCCGGAACTTTTTGAAAGTGCCGAAATGAAGCGTCTGGAAAATCTACCCGGGATGTGAACTCCCCCAAAACCAGTTCATCTCTAAATCAGGAATTCCGGGACCGCTTGCGGATTTTATGATCCATCTCCTTGACATATGAGAGAATTTCCGGCTGTTTCGTTTCTTCGGCCCATTCCTTGAGTTTTTCAAAACGTTCTTCCGTCATCGGCGGTGCCGTCCAATGAAATTTGTTCATCCTGCTCCTATTCAAAATTGATCAGCTACTGGTCTGATTTTCTCATCCAGAAACTCTACCCTGAAATGGCTTATCCGGATCATGTCTGAGGATTCTGCCAGGATTTTCATTATCATGAAATGATGAAATTTAATTTGGAATTAAAGCAACTGATTCAAGATCGTCTAGAGAGGGAGGACTGGATGGATTTCAGTCATCTCTCATTGAAGCCAGCTGCTGTGGCATTGGTGGTCACACGCAAACCAGGAAGTGATGAACCCTGCCTGCTTTTGACCCGAAGGGCAGTTCATCTTAAGCGTCATGCAGGGCAGTATGCGTTTCCGGGAGGAAAGCTCGACCCGGGAGAAACAATTGAAGCAGCAGCTTTGAGGGAATGTGAGGAAGAAATCGGATTGGAGTTACAGGAAACCTCTGTTTTAGGCCGGCTCGATGATTTTGCTACACGCTCCGGTTTTTGTATTTCATCAAGGGTGGTCTGGTGTCCCCATCCTGAAATGTTGAATCCTGACTCCCGGGAAGTGGAAAAAGTGTTCTCCATTCCGTTTGAGGAACTTAGGGATCCAGAGATCGATGAGAGGATGTTGAAGTTGGAGGATCAGCAGACGATCGGCTTTTCGTTATTGCTTCCCAGCATAGGCCATCAGGTTTTTGCCCCAACGGCGGCCATCCTTTACCAGTTCCGGGAAGTCGTGCTGCTTGGACGGATGACCCGTGTTCATGATTTGGAACAACCCCGGTTTACCTGGAAATGATCAGCAATAGCGGTTCATTTTCTTCAGTAAAATCTCAAAGTATTCTTTGTTCCAAATAACAGGCTTTCCTAAAAACTGGATTTTCCTAGCTGATATGATCCGATGCTGACGCAGTTGTAAAGGATTCTAAGGGAATTTTACTAAAAAGCGTGATGGGGCAGAAGGGATGAATGTCAGTCGCATATCATCCCTTCCAGAGGCTCCTGACGTGCCGATTAGCAGCCTCAATGTGAACATATCACAATTTTTTGATATGGGAAGAAAAAACGGAAAAAACGGAAAAAATAAGCTGAAATTTGCTCGAATTCCTCGGAAGAAATCTACTTATAGATGATCTGGAAATGTTTTTCTGGAGCAAAATAACACTTGAAATTAACCATTTCAGAGCTGATATAGTTCTTTTAAAAGGATAAATATTTTTTTAACCCAAGCCCGGAGATGAAAGATGGCAAAAGCCTATCTGGTTGCTGTGTACTACAAAATCCATGACGAAGAAAAATTGAAAAACTACGGAGCAGATGCACTTCCCGCGATGATGGCGAATGGAGGAACTGCGCTCGCACGCGGCACCAACATTTCCGAAATCGAAGGAGTGCCTCCTGAAAGGGCAGTAGTCGTTGAGTTTGAAAGCGTGGAGGCTGCACAGAAGGCATACAACAGTGAAGCCTATCAGGCTGCGAAGAAAAAACTCGAAGGAGGTGTGGACCGCATGTTATTTGTAATCGAGGGAAACTGAATATCGAAATTTAGAAAAAGTCACCTTAAGTTCAATCTTGAGCATCGGAACTTTCCATTGAGGAAGAATCCAATAGCGTATTTAGGCATCAAGTACCCGCTTCTGGATTTTGGAACGGATCTAGGTCAATTCACTGGCTAAGGAGATGATCGTGAATGAGTTCAAGGAACAGAAAACCTTCATGATCATGTTTTGGGCTTAGCCGAGGCTATTGAAAAACGGGTTACGGTGATCGGTTGATCAAGGTATAATCTGCAATCCAACCAATGAAAAAGGTAAAATCATGAAAGTAAAAATCATCTACTGTTCCATGTGAAACTACCTTCCTGATGCGGAGCGTGTCTCGGCAGAATTGAAGGAAATGAAGATCAGTGATATTGAACTGGTGCCTGAAGGAAAAGGAATCTTTGATGTTGAAATTGATGGAAAACTCATCTTCTCCAAATTCCAATCGGGGCGGTTCCCTGATCGAGGTGAGATTCCGGGTCTGATTTCAAATCAGGATTCCATCAAAGGGATTGTAAACAGCCCGGATGCATCCTGTTGCTGAAACCCGAAAGGTTTTTGAATTTATCCGGATTGCTCAACAAATCTCATCGTAGATGAGGGCAGTCTGATTCATCATCCAAGATGGTGATCAGGACCATTCAGCATCTTGGGTTTCTCGGTTGATCAGCGTTAATTTTCCTGGGCCAAACTTTTTTAAATTTTACAAGAAACGGCACGTGAATATTTCAAAAAAGTTAACAAAAGGTTGAAAGATGAAAAAGGATTTAGAATCATCTCCCAAATTGTCCAGTGAACACTCCATTGAAGAAACAAAAAAAGAGCAAGAGACGGTTCATAACCAATCAGAAGTTGCCATAAACAACGATTCCTTTGATGCATCCAAACAACCCACCCATCAAAAATACTTCAGATGTTCACTGTTTACCATCGAACCAGAGAAACAAAAAGAATTCATTGAACAGTCGGACAGTTTCAAAAAAGAAGTCAGAAAAAGACTTGGAGGAGGAATTTTGTCTGCTTACATGATCCAGACTGAAAGGGACAAGATTCTATTAGTGGGTGAATACGACAGTGTTGAAAATGCCGTGAAGGGAAAAATCGTGGCAGATGAGATCTTTCTGGAAATGGATGCCAAGTTCATATCATCACCGATACGAACAGAAGAAGGACCGGTTGTTTATGAAGTAAATTACTAATTCGTTCGTTCCAATACCTTTTTTAAAAGGGATAATCCCACCAGATGCTTACCGCACTTCCTTCGTCAGAAAATCCAAAATCGAATCTTGCTACCGCAGACCCGGTAATAAACCTCAGCCCAAATCCATAACTGTTTCTGAAATTTCTCCAGAAGTCTTCTCCTAAGTCTGGAGAAACCGTACCCTGCTCATAGAACCCGGCAAGCTGGAATTCGGCAAGAAATCCCTTTGCCAGGATCACGTCAAAATTGATATCAACCGGGTCAAAGTAATACCTGAGTTCGATTGCCCGAAAGTTTGTATTTTCATCATAAAATCGTCCTTCGGGGTATCCTCTTAACCTTTCAAATCCTCCTAAAGCGGTGGCTCTTCCTTTTTTTGATTCGATTAAATCTCGTTGATAAGCTTCATCGACGATTTGCTGACACTTTGGATAAAGTAACAATTGTTGATCAGTACAATTGTATTTTGTCACTTTTCCATATTTTATCACTTTGGATGTACTGAAATACTGATTCACAACCGAAATCAGTTTCATGTTGATTAAAGGGATGTATCCCGTCATTTCCAAATCATATTGGTACCAACTGCTTTCCTGGGGTGTCCTGTTCGGCCATTGCCATCGATCGATTTTCAAAAAATATCCAATTCTCGGATCTCTTCGAAAATCCGTATCATCCAGTAAAACTCCCCATCTTTCTGTCCATTTTTGTGTACCTTCACCAAAGTCTTCAACATCTCTTAAATCGACAAAATCACCTTCATAGTCTTGATAACCATAAAAATCTACTTCAGCATTAAAAAAGGTATAGAATAATTCAACTTGTCGATCCAAAAAATAATATGAAAATTCACCGATGTTCTGGGCTACTTTATCTGCCATTAAGATGAATTTTCTATCAGGATCCGAATGAATGCCTCTTTCAAAAAACGGATATGAAAATTTAGTTGCTGTTAGCCGTGCCGGACTAAAGGTAAAATTGTTGGAAAAAATTGGAAAGTCTATGATTGTTAACCCATATGCATCCATATCCTGGCCTTCAAATTGGTTGGCTCCTTTTCCTTTGCCAAAACCACCAATCAAGTTAAACTTTCCATCTTCAACCCAGGGAACAGGAATATTATTAACAATTGCTCCAACCGTAATTAAACTGCCAATTCCCGGTCTTTCCAGTGGACCAGCAACAATATAATACTCGAAGATTTCATCACTCAACGACTTTCTCCTCTCAAAAACAATGGCATGAATATCAGAATGAATGAAAAGAAAGAGAAGAAGAATTGTCCAGATTTTGTAAATCATGCGATAAACTTAGTTTTTTTCGTCCAATAAAATGAATTATAAATAAATTGACCAGTGAGCAGGAAACATTAACAAATATTTTTGATAATACTAGAAATTTTTTATTAACCTTATTAAATTAAATTCTTTTAAAAAAATAAATATTTTTTTATCTTTAATATGATCGTTGGTTGTATTTGGTTCATTCAAATGATTTTAATAAGTAAAGATTTTCCCTCAGAATCATGTTAATTCCTTTTGTAGTACTAATTTTTAACAACAGGACTTTTTCAGAAAAGCATTACACTAGGATCTAAATGCTCGATGTCTTTTTTGTAACGTTTCCATTTTTTTTCCTGGTTTTTGCGGGATATTTCGCTGTAAGTAAAGGCTTGCTTACGGTTTCTGCAGTACCTGGCTTAAACAGTTTTGTCTTATACTTTGCACTCCCATGTATGTGTTTTCGATTTGGTTCGGATACCTCAGTAGCCAAAATTCTGGATCCAGTCGTATTCGGCGTTTATCTGGCAAGCGCACTCATCACCGTTTTCGTTTGCATTGTTATCACCAAGCGGGGTCAGATTGGATGGAGTGATGCTTCTCTTGGAGCATTAGTGGCAGCATGGCCCAATACAGGGTTCATGGGAGTTCCCATGCTTGCGACCCTTTTAGGAACCGCAAGTGTGGGTCCGGTGATGTTAACCATGTTAATCGATGTATTTGTGACAAGTACTTTATGCGTCGGTTTGTCACGATTGGATTCTTCGGGGCTGGACAGCATGGGAAGAGCTTTTCGTCAGGCTCTCACGCGTGCTGCGAGCAATCCCATGCCCTGGGCCATTCTGTTTGGAATCCTGGTCAGTGTCTTTGATCTTGAACTGTGGATGCCTGTTGACAAGACGATCAACATGCTCGCCGATGCCGCCACACCGGCGGCGCTGTTTACGATTGGTGCAATGCTGGCACGGTCAAAAATGAACAGCACAAGTCGGATGCCGGCCTCGTATTACCTGCCCGGTGTCATGATAAAACTGTTTATCCATCCTTTGTTGCTTTGGTCTATAGGAATGCATGCACGTTTTTTGGGACTTTCTATTGATACCTTTACACTGACAACGATTGTGCTCTTGGGTGCTTTGCCAAGTGCCAGCAATGTGTCATTACTGGCTGAAAGGTTTAAGGCGGACAGCGGCAGGATTGCTCAAATCATTTTGCTGACCACGACCGCGGCCTTTTTTACCTTCTCAGTCGCTGTTGCAATCATGACGTAAACAAGGAGTGATGCACATTACAGGAACTTTGAAGCCTCAAACTCAAGGATCTACAATCCAGAAGGAAGAGATGGATGTTTTAAATTGGGGTTATGAATTTAAGAGTTGACTAGACGTGTCAGAAAATCTTTGTCAGTGCAGAGCCTGTGATGAATGGATTTCAGGTGATGCTCATGTTTGCCCAAAGTGCGGGGAAATGTTTCAAATATTTTCCTGTTCAGAATGTGAAAGTGATATTACTGAAAATGCAACAGAATGTCCTTCTTGTGGAAAAAAATACATTCTCAATCTATGGTTTGATCGTTCTTATTGGATACTATCAATCCCATTTTTTATTATTGTATCCGCATTTATTTTAACCATCATATATCCGCTCTCTGACTCAACACCAATCAGCAAATGAGTAAGTGATTTGAATGAAATTCATCAAACCATGAAGAGCCATAGTATTGATTTCCATGCAACTTTTTGAACACCGTGACTAAGTATTTTTAATCAATAAATCAATAGGATAAACAATGGGAAGTACTGCAGGCAAGAATTGGACGGAAGAGGATGAAAAACTTCTTTTGGAGACCATCGACAAGTGGGTAGAAAACGAGGTTAAGCCGATTGCGCGAGAATATGATCAGGAAGACAAATACCCTCATGAACTGGTTGAGAGTATGAAGGATTTGGGATTATTTGGAGCAACGATTTCACCAGAATACGGGGGTATGGGACTTCCTGCATCAGTTTATGCGAAAGTGATTATCAAGGTCGCATCGGTCTGGATGGCACCCAGTGGAATCTTCAATTCTCACTTAATCATGGCTTCTGCAATCGAACGCTGTGGCACCGATGAGCAAAAAACAAATTGGCTTCCAAAAATGGCATCTGGTGAATTCCGTGGTGGCATTGCTCTTACAGAACCTAATGCTGGTACCGACTTACAGGCAATTCTTACAAGAGCAGATCGTAATGAGCAGGGATATCTCCTGAACGGGACCAAAATGTGGATTACGAACTCCATGTACGGGAATTGTTTATTGGTACTGGCAAAAACGGACCTAAATGCTAAACCCGCTCACAAGGGTATGAGTGCATTCCTCTGCCAAAAAAATGAAGGCTATGAGGTCTCAAAAAAGCTTAAAAAATTGGGCTATCGATCCATTGACAGCTGTGAACTCACTTTGGTTGACAAACAGGTATCATCCGATGCATTGCTTGGTGGTGAAGAGGGAAGGGGTTTGCAGCAGGTCTTAGGAGGTCTCGAATTAGGTCGGATTAATGTAGCCGCAAGAGGAGCAGGGATTGCTGAAGGGGCTTTGAAAATGGCAGTGGATTATGCTCAAGAACGAGAAACATTTGGCCAACCGATTTCCCAGCACCAGGCGGTGCAACTCAAGCTTGCAAAAATGGCGACACGTGTTGAAGCCTCCAAGTTATTGGTGGGAAGTGCTGCTAATAAATTTGATTCAGGAGAACGGTGTGACATGGAAGCCGGAATGGCAAAGTATTTTGCGTCTGAGGCAGGAGTCTTTTGCTCACAGGAAGCAATGCGTATTTTTGGCGGGTATAGTTATTCTACAGAATACGAAATTGAACGCTTTTACCGCGATGCGATGTTGATGTGCATTGGTGAAGGAACCAATGAACTGCAGCAACTGATCATTGCCAAACAACTTCTCGAGAGAAATAAAGGATAATTGGTGATGTTCTATGACCTTAGCTTCTGAGTCCCTCCCCCTAAGCGGACTGAAAGTTTTATCGGTAGAGTTTTATGGAGCCGGTCCTTTTTGTACCCAATATTTGTCTACCTTTGGGGCGGATGTCATCAAAATTGAAAATTCAACCCAAGGGGGAGATTTTGCCCGGACCACCGGTCCAAATTCCCTGGGCCCGGAAGACAGCCTGTATTTCCAATCTTTTAATCAAGGAAAGCGCTCACTTTCTCTTGATTTAAAAGATAGAAAAGGGAAAGAGGTTCTTCATCGGCTGGTTGCAAAATCCGATGTGATTACCAATAACCTAAGGGGTGACAAACCAGAGCAACTCGGACTGACTTATTCAGTACTCAAGGAGGTGAATCCCAAAATTGTATGTACCCATCTGTCTGCTTATGGACGCAACAACGAAAGATCCGCTTGGCCAGGATTCGACTATTTGATGCAGGCAGAGGCTGGCTGGATGGAGTTAACTGGTGAAATAGGATCGAACCCACAGCGCGCGGGGTTGTCTTTAGTTGACTACATGACAGGAATGAATAATTTGTTCGCCATTATGATGGGAGTATTTTATGCCAGAAACTCCGGTCAAGGGTGTGATTTTGATGTTTCTTTGCTCGACACCGCAATTTTTCAACTTTCATATCCCGCTCTTTGGTCCTTAAACGAACAGTACGACCTTTCCCGTCAACCCCGTTCTGCACATCCTGAATCCACACCAAGCCAATTGGTCCGAACCAAAAACGGTTGGATCTTCCTGATGTGCCAGACCGAAAAATTCTGGAAAGTTTTCTGTGAATTAATGGACGAACCCTCGCTGACAGAGAATTCTGAATATCAAAC
>LNZD02000145.1 GCA_001469005.2 SAR324 cluster bacterium lautmerah10 | reverse complement strand
CTATATAAGTTGGTTTTTAATTGGTTCATGTCTTTGATAAAGAACAAAGTCAGTTCATTTTTGAAGTTTGTAGCTGCACACTTTATGAACTGGATTCTTCTTCCAATCTCTCAACTCACCCTCCTGTCTTTCTGTACTAGGGCTTGCCCGGAGTTGCAGAATCCACTGTTTCAAAAAGTGACAGATAATCTCCTAACTTGGGAAAATCTCAATTGATTGATCAAAGATTCTGAATCTTCGCCTTCGGTTGAGACAATCCCTTATAAAATGATTTAAGAATAGGGAGATGGAACCTGTAGAAGGTTCCTGAAAACTAGAGTGGGGAATTCAGGGTGTTTGTAGACTCACCGGAATTCCCCACTCAGAGGAGAGAAGAAGCAAACCAACTTATATATGAGATCACAAATTCTTGTCAAGATGTTTTTTGAATTCATGAAATTATTTTCATTTTTCATATCATTGACGTGCTCTTTCGAGCAATGACGTGAAGCCGATGACGATCATGACCATCAGCATTGGCAGCATCAACCATCCCACGATTGGGATGAACGCCATCAACATTGGAAACCATCCCAGTTTGAGGGATATCCAGCGAAGTTTCTTTTTCAATTCCTCTTTTTCTTCTCCGCTTTGGATCTCCTCGAGATAGACATTCATGGAGTCTCTTCCCAATAGATGAGATTCCAGGAGATAAACCAGCAATAATCCGATCACTGGGACAAGACCGGCGAAGAGAAGAAGGAGTGGAAGCAGGCAGAGTTTGAGTGCATCCACTATTGTCGAACCAAGGGAGGATAGCCATTCTCGAAAAGACTGGCTCACTTCGGGAATCTGGCGGTAATGACGGATTACATGTGAAACCAGTTGCTGATGCCAAATGCCGGCGAGTTCCAGCGAAAATCTCAGAGAGATGAACGCGAAGACTGCTGCCACGGTCAACTGGATCATCCAAAGCAACCACTGTCCCAGGCTCGCAAAAAACCCACCTTCCGTTCCGAATAGCCAGCTAATCAAAGGGTTCAAAAAATAGAAATAAAACAAACCATTGAGGATCAAGGATACCAGCAAAAAAACCGCGTAATTCAATGCCAGCATTCTGAGAACCTTCTTTTTCAACCCGGGAATGCTTTTCTGAATCCGCAATCCCTCTTTAAGGGCGCTCAATGAATGAATACTGCTTAAACCATCAACGGCATATCGAGAAGATGCTTCCATAGAAAACGTTTTTATATCATCAGGCTAATATTTCCATACCTGCTCAACGACGAGGAATAGCGGTCATCAAAAGTTTAATAATCAGGAAAACCCAGGGAGTCGCATGCATAACAAGGTCAAACCAGTCGATAGGACGAACCAGTTGTCCTTCTAACAACATTTTTATTTTTTCAAACAGATGCGGAGGAAAAAAAGGAGCCAGTCCCAATGTTAAGCATAAGAAGATCAGGATGCTCCAGGGTAATTTATCCAGGAACTCTGCAAATGCAGTAAACAAACTTACCTCAATCGTAAAGGGCGAGTCATTAATTTAACTCAAGACACTCGAAATGAACAGGATCAATTCCCTGCAAAAAAACTCAAAACCCCTTAAGGAGTCATGATCCAAATCTTGTCTTTTGAGACAGGATTGCCGATTCTACTGTTCCATCCAGTCTCATTTTATTAGATGAATTTGCATTCAGACTCTCCTCTCAAAATTTACTTTTCCGGGATCTGTGGAACGGCCACTGCCTCCTTGGCCATCCTCATGAAAAACCGAGGTCATGAGGTTCAAGGTTCTGATGAAAACATTTATCCGCCGATGAGCGATCTTCTTGAACAAAACCAGATTAGAGTCGATTCAGGCTTCCATCAATCCAACCTGGAGCCTAAACCCGATCTGGTCGTCATCGGGAATGCTCTTTCAAGAGGGAATCCTGAAGTAGAAGCCGTACTTTCCCGTAAAATTCCATACATTTCTGTTTCAGAACTGCTCAAAAATCATTTCATCCAAAATCGCCGTTCCTTGGTTGTCAGCGGCACCCACGGAAAAACAACCACATCATCCCTGCTTGCATGGGTTTTTGAATGTGCAGGACTTAATCCAGGATTCATGATCGGGGGTGTTGCTGCGAATTTTGGATCAGGATGCCGGGATGGAGAGGGAAATTACTTCATCACAGAGGGGGATGAATATGATACTGCATTTTTTGACAAACGCTCAAAATTCCTGCATTACCTCCCTGATCAATTGATCATCAATAATATTGAATTTGATCATGCGGACATTTTTGAATCGCTTGAGAGCATCGAATATTCTTTCCGCATGCTTCTCAGGCTGGTACCGGAGAATGGATTAATTGTGGCCAATGGAGATGACCCGACCGTCATGCGTGTCCTTCAAAACGCCTACTCTCCAGTCACTGTTTTTGGAAAACAACCTTCATTCGAACTTTTCCTCAAAGACCTATCTTTGGAAAAAGATGGAACTCGTTTTACGGTCATTCAAAACAATTCCGAAAAATCTTTTTTCATTACGCTCCATGGAGAGCACAATGTCTACAATGCTTTAGGGGTTCTGGCACTGGCAAGACACAATCACATTGATAACGATGTCATATCGGAGGCTTTCGCAACTTTTCAAAGTGTCAAACGACGGATGGAACTTCGCGGAGAAATTTCAAATATTTTTGTTTATGATGATTTCGCCCATCATCCAACAGCTGTTTTGAATACTTTGAAAACAGCAAGATCGCTTCATTCAGAAAACAGACTGATTGGCGTTTTCGAACCACGATCGAATACCAGTGTCCAAAATATGATGCAGACTGAACTTGAAGAAGCCCTCTCCCTGGCGGACCGGGTGCTCCTTTCCAAACCCCACCGGATGAATTCCATCCCTGAATCAAAACGCCTGAACACAAATGCTCTGACCGATAATTTAGCCAAGCAGGGGGTTCCTGCATCATCCCATGATAATCCTGATGACATCTTAAAAACTCTGAAAGAGGAGTGCAGATCAGGAGACACAGTGATGCTCATGAGCAATGGTGCTTTTGGCAACCTGCATCAACGCCTTCTCGGCGAAGACAAGCAACTGAAATACAGGGAACTGCCTGAAATAATCAGACGTCTTCTAAACGGCATGCTTGAAGAGGGAATCGAAAAAGGGGAACGCGTTGGGCTCCTCATGGACAACTGCAACGAATATCTATTATTGATTGCAGCCGGATTCAGGCTCGGTTCCATCAGTGTCTGCATCAATACCAGGACCGGTATTGATGAAATGAAAAAAGTAGTTGAACAGACAACGCCAAGTTTATTGATCTACGATGAAAAATATCAGGAAGAGGCAGAGCAACTCAAAGCGTCATTTTCCAGAGGAACGATCTGTCTCAATCCGAGCAATCCGGAAACACCCTCGCTGTCCAAGTGGTTTGATGCCAGCTCACGTGAGCCTGAAATCCCCAACCCGTCAGCCAATGAAGGGGCCATCATCATCCCGACCGCTGCTGTCGGTGGAATCCCCAAGGGAGCCCTGCTCAGTCAAAACAATCTCCTGGCTTCAGTCACTGCACACCTCATTCATTTTGGTGAAGAATCCATGTCGGGCCTGCTTTCTCTGCTCCCCCCCTATCATGTAATGGGACTCTGTTCTTCCTGGACGACATTGCTTTCAGGAGGAAAAGTTTATCTGCAGAAACAGTTTGACGCAGACGAGGCGGTCAAAATCGTGGACTTAAAGAAACTGACTTATTTTGGTTCCTTTCCACCGATCCTGGAACGTTTCCTGGACGCGGCAAAAACCCTGAACACAAAGTTGGATTCTTTGAAGTTGGTATACGGCCTGGAAGGTCCCCAAAACATCGAGAGACTGGAAAATGAAACCAGTGCGCGTTTTTGGACTGGATTCGGACAGGCCGAAACTTCCGAATTCATCACCTATTGCAGAGCCTCCGACCATCCGGGTTCAGCAGGCATTCCATCCCTCCTGAACCGCGTCGAACTCTTTGATGATGCCGGCAATTTGGTTCCGAAAGGTTCAGAAGGAGAAATAGCCGTCAAAGGTCCCAATGTCTTCCTCGGATACTGGAACATGCCCGAAGAAACAGCCTATGCCCATCGCAACGGTTGGCATCACACTGGAGATATTGGTCGGCTTGGAGATGACGGCAGGCTTTATTATGTGAAAAGAAAGGCCGAAAAGGAGTTAATCAAAACCGGCGGAGAAAATGTTTATCCCGGCGACGGAGAATCGGTCCTGCTGACTCATCCAAACATCATTTCCTGTTGTGTGATCGGGGTCCCGGATCCGACCTGGGGAGAATCCGTGCTGGCTGTCTGCAAATTGGGTCAAGATAAAGAACTTACCCAAGAAGAAGTCCGAGAATACGTGGGAAGTAAGATTGCTGGGTTTAAAAAACCTCGAACCGTGATCTTCGTTGAGGAAATACCTATCAAAAATGGTGAAACGGACCGTGAATCGGTCAAGGAGATGTATGGAAGTTGAAACTGATTGAAAAACTCATTCCTTCATTTCGATTCAGCCCGATTTACACTTTAAGTCAGAATTGATAATCTTTTTTCTGTTACCCCCACTCATTTACTGAATTCCGTTTATGCATCTTGTCGGCATCGGTTTTACCCCTGAATATTGGGAGGAACTGGTTCATAGTATTCGAAAACAATCACCAGACGAGACTCTGGTAGGAACCCTGCTTAGCACCGAGGCCGTTGAACCGGAACAAATTGAAGTCCTTGGAGACCAGATTTCAGATTCCCATCCGGATCTGGTGTTCTTCAATTTACTTGCCTTGGAAAATACTCACGATTGGAGAAATTTCCTAACAAGAACCCAGTCCAATTGTGAAGACCAACTGAAATGGGTGCTGGTCATAGAACGAGAACAGGAAGAACTCAGCATGCTTGTAAAACTCAAGCCCGAGGTCGAACTGATCAACGGCATGCGCTTCCCTGTCAATGATCCTGGACTTTTCCTCAACCGTCATATCCGCAGTTTTCCCAGGATCCGGTTGAATTCCAGTGTCCAAACCCTTGAGTTCTTAAACGGCAATTCTGGGACTCTGAGGCAAAGACCTTCAGAAATTAAATCCAACACTCTGATTCCATTCAGTGACCTCCGACATGTGGAAACTCCGAAAGGGGACCTGCATCCCAAAGAATGGCTCGACGAATTCCTGCAGAGCCGTCCCAAACCCGTCCATTCGGATCAGGTCAAGGGTATCCTCAGAGAATCCAAAGGCTGCTATCTCTTTCCGGGAATTCCTTTCAATTCGATCACCAGTATTCATGTGGAGGGAGCAAAGATTCATCATGTCCTCCGTTCAGGACATTTCAACCTGAACAACATTCCATTTAAGAGGATGATTGAAGAGGTCCGTGAGGAATGGATGGAAATGGCCCGCGTCCCTGAAGCCATGGCCACAAAGCGTCAAAAGATTTCGATCTGCTGCCTGGGGGAGGTCCCTGTCCTCAATTCCATCTTACGCATTCAGCTTGGAGAATTGGGATACCGAAGATTCAGTGAAACCACCCGGCTCGAACCTGGCTCACATGAACTTGATCCTGCAATGGTCTGGTTAAAGCTTTCAGAATTCACAGGAACCCTGCTGAAGGGAACGATTCTGGACTGGAGTTCGGATATGCGCAGATTCTTAAAACCCTTAAAACGATTTGTCGATCTTCAGACCCTTGATTTAAGTGGTACGATTACCAGCAGTCCTTTGATGCAGATCGAGTTGGAAAAACAAAGCCTGGACCTTTTGCGACGTGAAAAAAAATTGGAAAGCGAACGCAAACTGGCAAACAACCGTTTGCTGCTTCATTCACAGGAGAAAAAAATCCTGGAGAAAGCCGAAAAGGTTTCGCAGATCTTGCTCCAGATCATGAACCAATATTGCCCTTGGGAAAATGCAGGCCAATTAAAACTGGATCATGTAAATCATTTGCTGTTGTTTTGTGAAGAGGAAATGTCCGCTGCACAAATGACCCATGAGATGCAGCATGTTCAGCGCAAATGGTGGATCAATCCTCATCAGTTTCAGCAACCGGAACATCTTCAGAAACTTGACCCACTAAGCCTGAAACGTTATTTCGAGGAAGGGGTAACCCTTGCCACAGAGGTTTCCGTCCAACATTTTCTCAGCCTTTGTGAAACTCTGTCTTCCGGGGTAGAAACCTCAAGTGCGATGCTTGAAGAACAGCATCTGATCCTTGAAAACAGTAATCGTGAACTCGAAAAAATCAGAACCCGAAAGTCCCAATTGGCCCTGCACTGGCTTTATGTGTCTTTAAAACAACTTCTTGTCCGTGATCTTCACTTGCTGCCAGCAGGAACCGTCTGAGTTATTGACACCATCCCGATTCTAAAAAACATGAAACAAGCAAAGATCTAATTTGATTAGCCGTATGAAGCATTCAATGTCACTTCAAAACATCATCATGGCTTTACATGATTACTGGAATCGCCACGGCTGTCTGCTGATGAATCCATATGATGTGGAAACCGGTGCAGGAACGATGAATCCAATGACCACACTCCGTGCAGTTGGACCTGAAGAATGGAATGTCGCCTATGTTGAACCTTCCCGCCGACCTTCAGACGGGCGATACGGTGAGAACCCGAACCGTCTCTATCAACACCTGCAATATCAAGTGATCCTGAAACCTTCTCCGGACAATGTCGAAGAACTCTACCTCAAATCACTTGAAGAACTTGGAGTGGATCCTCTGCAGCATGACATTCGTTTTGTGGAAGACAATTGGGAGGCCCCGACACTTGGTGCCTGGGGACTTGGTTGGGAAATCTGGCTGGACGGGATGGAAATCACTCAGTTCACCTATTTCCAGCAGGTAGGCGGACTGGAATGCCATCCGGTCTCAGCTGAATTGACTTACGGGCTTGAACGTCTGGCAATGTATCTGCAGCAGGTAGAAAACGTGTTCGACCTGGAATACACCAACGGGGTGAGTTATGGAGCAATCTTCAAACAACCGGAATATGAACACTCTAAATACACCTTTGAAATTGCCGATACCGGCAAACTTTTTGATTGGTTTAATGAATTTGAAATCGAATCGCGTAAAGCCCTTGATGCGGATTTAGTCTTTCCAGCCTATGATTATGTTCTTAAGTGCTCCCATGTTTTCAACCAATTGGATGCCGCCAATGCCATCAGTGTCTCGGCCAGAGCTTCCTATATAGCCAGGGTCCGAACTTTGGCACAGGATGTGGCCAGGCAATTTCTGGAAGAACGGAGAAAACTCGAATTTCCACTGATGAAAGACCGTGTTGCCGCTCAGACCTGGATTGAAAGTCTTAGCTCTGGAGAATCCTCAACATCCTGATCCCAAATGCACGAATCCTCTAAAGAAGCTAACAACCAGTACCTGCTTGAAATCGGTCTGGAAGAAATGCCCGCGGGAATGATCTTACCCGCTGTGGAACAGTTAAAAAAAGCGGCAGAAAAAAGCCTGGAATCAAACCGGTTGCAATCGGCAAAAGTTCAACCGTTTTCTTCTCCAAGAAGACTGGCGTTGCTCATTTCCGAACTTCCTGAAAAACAGGAGGATCGGATTGAGGAACTGAAAGGGCCTCCTGCCTCTATCGCACGAGATCAGGATGGTGCGTGGAGTAAAGCGGCACTAGGTTTTGCCAAAAAAAACGGAATTGAGCCAGATTCCCTTGAATTAAGAAATTTTGACGGGCGTGATTATCTTTATACCGCAAAAAATGTTCAGGGGGCTTCTCTGAAAGATATCCTGAAGCAGGAAGCGCCTGAATGGATTAAGGGGCTGAATTTTCCAAAAAATATGCGTTGGGGAGATTATAAGATGCGGTTTGCAAGACCGGTCCGGTGGCTGGTTTCGCTTTGGAACGAGGAAGTTCTCCATTTTTCCCTGGAAATGGTTGAAGCTGGAAAACATACCCTCGGACATCGTTTTCTGTCCCCGAAACCAAGTGAACTTCTCCATGCTCAGGATTATCATTCTCACCTTCACAAGCATTTTGTGGAAGCTGACTTCAACAATCGGAGGAATGAAATCCTTTCACAAATCAGGGAATTGGAATCCAAACATGACTGCAAGGTTGAGATCGCGGATGACCTTCTTGAGGAGGTGACCAATCTTGTTGAATGGCCCCAAGCGATGATGGGAGGTTATGATGAAAATTTCCTCGGATTGCCTGAATCCGTTCTGGTTACAAGCATGGCAGTTCATCAACGTTACTTCCCGGTTTATTCGAATCAAACAGACTCAGGAGGGAACAAACTACTCCCTCAATTCATTGCCATCCGCAACGGCAATGAGCAACACCTTGAAACGGTTTGCCAGGGCAACGAAAGAGTCTTAAGAGCCCGGCTCAGTGACGCACGCTTTTTTTATGAGGAAGACCAGAAAAAACCGCTTCAACATTTTCAGGAACTGCTTGAACGGGTGGTGTTTTTCCAGAAAAGAGGAAGCCAGCATGAACGAGTGCAGAGGATTCAAACCCTGAGTTTGAAACTTGGAGAAATGCTTCAATTCAACGAAGAAGAACTGCAAAAGGTCAAAAGGATTGCAGAACTCTGCAAATTCGACCTACAGACCCAAATGGTTTATGAATTTCCTGAACTGCAGGGGATGATGGGAGAGGTATACTCTGCGCTGAAAGGTGAGGAATCGCAGGTGTCCCGGGGAATTCGGGAACATTACTTCCCACGCACTTCGGGAGACAGCCTCCCTTCCGATCAGGTGACTTTACCTGTTGCTCTTGCTGACCGCATGGACATGCTCAGCGTTGCGTTTTCCCTGAAGATGATCCCCAGTGGATCCGCAGATCCCTATGCATTACGAAGAATGGCTCAGGGTGTGGTTCAAATTGTTCTTGGCAAGCAACTCCCCCTGGGGTGGGAAGAGTTTTCCTCACTTTCGGTTCAAATCCTCAGGGACCAGCAGGAATTCACCAATGAACCCGAAATCCTTGAAAAGCAGTTGGTTAATTTCCTCAATCAGCGTGAACGCTGGTATCTTCAGGAAAAAGGATTTAGACACGATTTAATCGATGCGGTGCTAAAACCAACTTCGGGAACACCACTCAACCGCTTGAATTTCGCTTCAACGCTTTCTGAAGATCTGAACCTGCCTGAGTTCAAAAAATCGGTTGAGGCGGTTGTCCGAGCCATCAACATCACCAATAAATATGCAGAGGAGTCACAGGCTGCCAAACTAGAGGAAGCATCTTTGACCCATGAAGCCGAACTGGCTTTGTATCAGGCTCTTGAAGCAATGGCATTGGATTCAGAATCCTCCCCCCAACAATACCTCAAAACACTCTATCAACTGTTCGTGATTCTAAACGCTGGCTAGAAAAAAACAGTTCCCCTCTGGGACGTTGGCTTGACGAAACCAAAAGCCAGTGGAATCAGGATCCAAAACAATCAAAATCTAGTCAGGAGTATAGCCAATGGCAGAAGCAGATCGCTGATTGGGGCCATGAATTGACGGACCGGTTCCGCAATTTGGATCTTGAAAGCAGTATTCCTGACTCGATCCGAGATTTTCAGGATTTTGGTTCGATCCAAAAGCAACTCCAGAATGAATGGATCGGGATCGCTGAATGGCTGAAGTTGGGGGATCGTTACAGGGATGCGATCCAGACCCTGGTCCAACTCTATTTACAAAACCGCTTTGATCTGTTGAATCTGAAGCAAAGCCCAGAAGAGGAAACCCAGGCCCCAGAAAAAACTCCATCGGACATTTCCGAAAAACATCGTCATAACGCAAAGGAACTGGCTGCGCTTTGCAAACGTCAAGGCGGTGCATGGATCAAAGCCGCCCAGTTTCTGAGTACTCAAGGAGATTGGCTTCCAAGAGAGTACCGTGAGGAACTGGAGGAACTCCAGGATCAGGCACCTGGAATTTCCTGGGATCAAGTTGTTGAAGTATTAGAGGAATCTCTCGGCAGCGACTGGAATAGCCGATTCAGCGACATCGATCCTAACCCGGTCGCCACTGCATCCCTGGCGCAGGTTCATCGTGCCACTTTGACGGATGGACGGATTTGTGCGATCAAGGTCCAACTTCCCGATGCACCGATGCGCATTGATGCCGATCTAAAATTTTTTGCACTTGCGGCAAAAATGTTCAAAGACCAGCTTCCAGGGTTGGATCCTGAGCAGCTCGTCCGTGAGTTATCCCGAAGCATTCTTCTTGAATTGGATTATGCACAAGAAGCAGAAAACCTGACACGATTCAGCAAATGTTATCAAAGTTCTGAATGGACCGTACCGCAACTGATCCCGGAACTGCTGAGCCCTAAAACCCTTGGCATGAGTTTCCTGGAGGGAACCCCGATCAGGCATTTCTTAGAAGAAGTCCCTTCAACGGCAGAGTCCGTCCTGAAAACCCTATGCTCCAGTTTTATGCGCCAAATCTTCATCAGTGGGCTCTTTCATGCCGACCCGCATCCTGGAAATTTTTTCATTACTCCCCGCGGACAAATAGCTTTGCTTGATTTTGGAGCCATGGGGGAGCTTTCCGAAAATGAAACTTCAGCTTACCGTGAAGTATTGTCCACATTTTTGTTTAAGCAGCAGGAGGGACTGATCGAAAAAATGAAACAGGCAGGATTTGTCGTGAATCAACCGGAACGGCTGATTGAAATGCTTTTCAAGGCTAAGGATAAAAACAAATCGGAAGGTATTGCTGATTCAGATAAAACCCCATTTTCAAAGCTTGAAACCAAGCTCAGGATTCTGCGCGAAGCAGAAGTCGAACTCCCGGACAGCTTTGTCCTGATGGCCCGGGTATTAATTTCACTAGGGGGATTATTGAACCAGCACCAAGTCAAGCTGACCCCCATGGAATGGGCAGCCATGCTGATGCAGCAACAACCAACTTAGACAGAACGGTGCTTGCTGGAGACCGAACGGTTATTGTCCCGTTCCAGGTTGTAGACTTCGGGTTTGTGAATGAACCTCAGGAAATTGAACTCGTCCTCTTCCGGAACTTCCATCACTTCCATCGTTTCTGAGTCGGGCTGGACGTATTCGACGGTTTCCCTCCATTTAAAGTTTGCATCATTGAAGCGGTTGGTTTTAAGCCACTCCTCCACCTCTTCCTTGGTGCCTTCCACATAAATTTCCTTCTTCAGCACCACCACCTGTTTTTTTTCTACGATGCTAATCTTTGCCATGGGCTTCCTGCCATTGGAGGTTTAAAAAATCCGACGCCCATGGTTTACCAAGACTCCGGGTGCAGAGCAAGACTGTATCGAGATTTTTTCATTATCGACTCACCTCGATGATCATCCGACTCTTTGTTTTTCCCATCGGTTTGGCTGCTTGAACGGGATAAAGCATTGATTAAATTAAAAATTATTTTTCCAGGTTACAATTCTCTGAGTCGCTTCTAAGCAAAATCCATGGAAAAAAACCAGAGTCCATGATTTAAACTCAAAGATGAAGATCCTGGTCATGAGTTTATCTTATTGACAGAAATTGGAATCATTGGGTTGGAGGGGAAATGACGATTCCTCGAAGAGAGAACTAACTAAGACCTAATAATTGTTTCCTCCTTTCTGCCCAAGTTCGAATGAGATTGTCCACTGCTAAACCGATAAAGGCGACGCAGAGGCCGAGAATCAATCCTTTTCCTCCTCCTTTTAGATCAGACAGTGCTTTCATTATATATTGCCCCAAATCTTCAGTTCCAATAAATGCCCCGATGATCACCATGAACAAAGCAAAGACTACGGTCTGGTTAAGCCCAAGCATGATATGGGGAAATGCCAGAGGAAATTCTATTTTCAATAATCTCTGGATGCGAGTTACTCCGGACATTGAACCCGCATCATGAAGTGCTGAAGGGACACTTCTCAGTCCTTCGACCGTATACCGGGTCGCAGGAATCGTAGCGTAAATAATCACCGCAATAAGGACTGAAGTGTCTGTGACTCCAAAAAGCATCATCACAGGGATTAAATAAACAAATGAAGGAAAGGTCTGGAAAATATCACATACCGATAAAACGAATTTGGATGAAAATTTGTTTTGAGCGCAGAGGGTTCCGACGAGAAGTCCTAATATTCCGGAAGCAATCACACCAAAGGTGGCCATATAGGCCGTTACCAACGCGCGATCCCACCATGGACTCAGTGCAATAAATAAGATAAATGCTCCCACCACCAAAGCCGATCTGAGACCTCCTATGATGTAGCCTACGCCCATCACCAGGACGAAGGTGGCGACAACAGGCATCCTGAGATAGATCGCACGCATCGGCTGAAGTACTTCTACAATCAGCCAGGTATTAAAAATTTTTAAAGTGTAAAAAAATGTATCCCAAATCCAATCCACCCCGGCATTCCAGAATTCTTCGGTCGATATCCCCTTATTGTGAGGAACCATAAAGAGGTAATTGAAGCCTTCTTTGAAAAAGAAAGATCCTATGTATGAAAGCAGATATCCGATAAAAACGAATCCCACAAATAACATTGCAAATTTGTTGCGCTGAAAAAAAGTGAGATTGGCAAAGTAATCCGTTTGTTTATAGGCCCAGGCCAAAGATATTTTATCCAGTAAAACAGCCAGTAAAGTTATGCAAATGCCTGCTTCCAATGCTAAACCGATTCTAAGTTGATTGAGTGCCAATAGAAGATTCCAACCCAATCCTTTAGCACCGATGAAGGAAGCAATGACAGCCATCGCTAAACACTGCATGATCACCTGGTTCACCCCTATTAAAATATCTTTTCTGGCCGTAGGAATTAAGACTCGAAATAAAAGCTGAAATTCATTACATCCATTCATTTTCCCAGCTTCAATCACCTCAGGAGGAACTTTTCTAAGCCCTAAAAGCGTTAAACGAACCATCGGCGGAGTCGCGAAAATAATGGTCGCAATTGCCCCTGCATGATCCCCAATGCCAAAAAGTACCGTGATCGGAACCAGGTAGGCATAATGAGGCATGGTCTGCATCACATTCAGAACAGGATTAAGCGTGTCTGCATCGATGGTTTCCATTGTCCGAAGATCGAAATATAAATCATGGTAAATGCAGCAAAAACAGCTAAGCCTTTACCGGAGAGTTTATAGCTAATGAGAATGACAGCGGCGGCAACGATGGTCCATGGAAGACCGGGAAGTTCCGCCCAGGGATTTTCATCGATCCAATCCCAACTGGTGAATGCGACAATGGTCTCGATTCCACCAATGAGAATTTCACGAATGGCCTCAATTAAAAACAGCGTAAAGGCTGAGACCATTCTGGTTATTTGGAGGATCAGTGGACGCGTCTCAAACTCCTCGATTTCAGCATCCCAAAATTCCATCGGCATCCAGTCATTCAATAAGAAAAACATGGAGTCGTTGACCCAAACCGGAAGCCAGGCTAGGAAAGGAGGCAATCTCCAAAGAGCATCATAGGCAATGTATCTGATTTCGATTCCCGCAAAACTGTAGGATACCTGGTTGGGATCTTTAACATGCTCGGCCTGCGCACGAATGAACTTGTATCCATCAGGAACCTCTATCGCAAAACATAGAGAAAAGAATACTATCAGCAAAAAAAACCACTGAATTAATTTGGGGTATTTCCGGATGAGATCCATTTAATTCACTGATGTTGTTTTTATATTCTTACCCGATTGTATGAAATCATTAAATCGCCTAATCAATTTTTCAGGTTTGCTTCCCAAATAAGACATTGATCACATGGGAAGCATGTAAAGTTCCCACAACATTGTTATTTTCATCAACCACTGAAATTGGTTTCCTTTCGTTCAGGACGGCTTCTGCAACGGTTTCAATGATCGCATCTTTGTTGATTTTAATATCCGCCACTTCTTCTGCTTCGTCGACCTGATCCATCACCGATTCAATCTTAAGTACTTTCTCTCGGGGAACTTCTTCCGTAAATTTTCTTACGTATTCTGTAGCTGGATTGAGAACGATGTTGGCAGGGGTGTCCAGTTGTTCAATGATTCCGTCTTTCATGATGGCAATGCGGTCTGCAAGACGAAGGGCTTCATCAAAATCATGAGTTACAAACAATATGGTTTTACTCAGGGCGCTTTGAAGTTTTAAGAATTCATCCTGCATTTCTTTGCGGATCAAAGGGTCCAGGGCGGAAAAAGGTTCATCCAGGAACCAGATATCCGGCTCAACCGCCAAAGATCGGGCAATACCCACTC